>JAAYBP010000060.1 GCA_012730075.1 Acidimicrobiales bacterium
ACCGAGGAGGCGTGCGCCGAGTTCGACGGCGAGTTCCTCGACATCACCGGCCAGATGGTGCACGCCTGGGTCGTGCCCGGGTGGGACAGCCCGATGGGCGTGTTCAGCCACGACAACCCGATCGTCACCTGCGCCGACGGCCGGACCGAACTGGGAGAGGACCTGTACCTGGGCTGCCCCGGCATCTGATCCGGCGGTCCGCGCCGCGGCGCGGTCAGTCCCCCGAGGCCGGATCTCCGGACGTCGCGCCTCCGGACGTCGCGCCTCCGGACGTCGGGTCGTCGTCCGGCGGGGTCGGAGGGTCGGACCACTCGCGGGCGATCGTTGACTGGCTGGCGGTGGCGAGCAGCGTGCCGTCCTCGGCCCACAGGTGCACCAGGCCGTGGCCGAAGCCGCGGTCGACGGCGTGGACGGCGACGTCGACGAGGATCCACTCGCTCGGCACGAGGCGCACGACCCGCAGCGTGTTGTCGAGGCTGTTGCCGCCGACGAAGCGGCCGAGCGCCTGGCCGATGCCGAACGGCACGTAGTCGCCGAGCACGCCGAGCTTGGCCGCGGTGGTCTCGGGCAGGTCACGGATCCGGGCCCACAGCGCGGACCGACCGTCGGGCAGGGGGACGCCGTCGAACTCGCCGTGGCCCCGGCCGCGGGCGAGGCGCAGCTCGATGCGGCGCATGATCGTGTCGCGGTCGTCGTCGAAGCGGGTCGGGCGGTCGTCGCACTCGTCGGGTGGTGGGACGTCGGGCATCTCGACGAACTGGCCGGGCACCGACAGGCGGCGCTCGCCGAGGGCGGCGTTGACGGTGAGGATCTCGGTGTCACCGACGTGGCCGACCGCCCGGGCCTGGGTGACCGAGCGACCGGCGACCGGCACGGTGACGTCGAGGTCCATGACCGAGCCGGGCCGGGCGTAGCTGAGGTACTGGGCGGTCGCCCAGACGAGCGGTCGCCCCGAGGTGCGCTCCAGGGCCTCGATGGCCGCGCCGAGGCCGCACCCGCCGAAGAGGAACTCGTGCCAGGTGCACAGCTCGGGCACCACCGGCAGGTACCAGCGGTGCGGGTTGTGGGTCGCCTCCAACCCGAAGAACGGCACCGGCGCCATGGGCGGCGAATGTAGGGGAGCCGGGTCGCGCGCCCCGATTCCGGTGGCGCGGGAGAGAGGGGTCGTCGGGTACGGCCGACGACCCCGGCGGAAGCACGCCCCGGCGGTACGGTCGGCGGCCATGCTCACCCACGTGGTCCTGATCACCGTCGCCGACGGCACCGCCGAGGAGCGCGTCGACGCCCTCGTCGCCGGGTTGCGCGCCCTGCCGGATCGGATCGACGCCATCGACACCTACCGGGTCGGACGCGACCTGGGCCTCGCCGACGGCAACGCGACGGTCGGCATCATCGCCACCTTCGCCTCCCCCGAGGCACTGCGGACCTACGTCGACCACCCCGACCACCGGGCGGTCGTCGACGACCTCATCCGACCGATCTCGACCGGTGTGACCCGGCTCCAGATGGACGGCGACGCCCGCCCGGCGTGACCGATAGGTGTCGTAGGGTCCGGCGCCATGACCGATGCACCCTGGGCCGGCGACGCCTGTTCGCTGGTCGACGCCTTCCGCGCCGGTGAGCGCTCGCCGGTCGAGGAACTCGACGCCACCCTCGCGGCGATCGGGGCCTCGTCGCTGAACGCCTTCTCGTTCCTCGACCCCGACCGGGCGCGTGAACGGGCCGCGGCCGCCGACGTCTCCCTGCCTTTCGGGGGCGTGCCGGTCGGCGTGAAGGAGCTCAACCGGGTCGAGGGCTGGCCCGAGACCGACGCCTGCCTCGTGTTCGCGGACCGGATCGCCGACTGCACCGACACCATGCTCGAACGGCTCCGGGGCGACGGCGGCGCCAACTTCGTCGGGCTGACGACCGCCAGCGAGTTCGGCGGGCTCAACATCTCCACCTCGAAGCTGAACGGCATCACCCACAACCCGTGGCGCGAGGGCTGCACCGCCGGTGGGTCGTCGGGCGGGTCGTCGGCCGCGGTGGCGGGCGGGCTGGTGACGATCGCGTCGGGCGGCGACGGCGGCGGGTCGATCCGCATCCCGGCCGGCTTCAACGGCCTGCTCGGCATGAAGGGCACGGCGGGGCGCATCCCGCGCGGGCCCCGCACCCTGATCCACCCGCTGACGGTCGTCGCCGGATGCCAGGCGCGGTCGGTTCGCGACGCGGCCCGCTGGTACGACGTCACGAGCGGCTACGACGCCCGCGACCCCTACTCCCTCCCCCGCGTCGAGGGCTGGGAGGCCGGGCTGGGCACCCACGACCTGACGGGGAAGCGGGTGGCGATCGTGCCCGACCTCGGCACCGCGATCGTCGCCCCTGGCGTCGCCGACCGGGTCGTCGCGGCGGGCGAGGCGCTCGCACGGGACGCCGGTCTGACCGTCGTCGACGTGAGGCCCGAGTTCCCGTCGCTCGGCATCTCCTGGATGCTCGGCAACCTCGTGGGCCTGCGCAAGACGCTCGACGGCCTGTGGCCGGAGTGCCGGGACCAGCTCACCAAGGAGACCGCCTTCGGGCTCGAGATGGCCGAGTCGATGTACGACCTGGCCACCGCGGCCGAGGGCGAGGCGGCCCGCACCGCCGCCAACGAGGCGATGGCCGACGTGTTCGAGCAGGTCGACTTCCTGATCTGCGCGACCAACCCCGACACCGCCTTCCCCGCCCACATCAGCTCCAACACCCGCGTCGCGGGCGAGAAGGTCGACATGGCCAACAACGGCGCCCTGACCATCCCCGCCAACATCTCCGGCAATCCGGCGGTGTCGATCCCGGTCGAGCCGCTCGACGGCCTGCCGGTCGGGATGCAGGTGATCGGCCGCCACCACGAGGACGCCCTGCTCCTCGACCTGGCGCTGGTGGTCGAGCGCAGCGCGCCGTGGCCGCTGGTGGCGCCCGGCACCCCGTCGTGAGCCCGGGCGACTTCCCCGACTGGGTCGTCGCCCTCGGCGAGGAGGGCTCCGACCCGCTCGTGCCCCACCAGGGCGGTGTCGTGCGCGTCGACGAGTACGCGAGCAGCGGCCACTACGACCGCATGGACGAGGACCTCACCGCCGTCGCCGGGCTCGGCGTGACCGTGTGGCGCTACGGGATGCCGTGGCGGCTGACCGAGCCGGATCCGGGCCGCTACGACTGGACCCTCTGGGACCGGGCGTTCGCCGCGTGCGAGCGCCACGGCCTGACGCCGGTGGTCGACCTGTGCCACTTCGGGCTGCCCGACCACCTGGCGGGCGGCTTCGGCGATCCGGCCTGGGTCGACGCGTTCGAGCGCTACGTCGACGCCTTCCTCGCCCGCTACCCCGGGCCCCGGTGGTTCACGCCGGTCAACGAGCCCTTCATCACCGCGTTCCATTCGGGGCTGATGGGCATGTGGAACGAGGCGAAGGCCTCGACCGCGGACTTCGGGCGTGCCCTGGTCAACGTGGTCGCCGCCAACGTCGGGGCGATCCACCGGATCCGGGCCGACCGCGACGGCTGGTGGATCGGCGCCGAGGGGTTCGTGGTGCCGCTGGCCCCGCCCGACGCCCCGGAGGCCGCCGACGAGATGCGGGCGGTGTCGCACCTGGTCTGGGACCTCCACCTCGGCGTCGAGCCGCGCGCCGCCGGGCAGGCCGTGCTCGACCAGGTACCGGACGCGATGCGTGACCGGATCGTCCCGCTGACCGACCGCGAGCGCATGGTGTGCGGCCACGACGTGTACCCGACGTCGATCGTCCCCGTCGGCGGCGCGTCGATGCCGTCGCCCGAGGAGCGGCTCGACCTCTACGCCGCCGAGGCCCGGTCGTGGTTCGACCGGTACGGCGCCCCCTTCTGGGTGGCCGAGACGTCGAACCTGAGCCTGCCGGTCGACCAGCAGGTGCCGTGGCTCGAGGGGATGGTGCGCCGCCTCGGCGACCTGCGCCACGACGGCCTGCCGGTCCGGGGCGTGTGCTGGTACAGCCGCGGCGACCAGTACGACTGGGACTCGTCGCTCACCCAGCCGGTCGGCCGGGTCACCGAGGTCGGGCTGTTCGACGCCGAGCGCCGACCCCGACCCGTCGCCGAGGCCTACGCCCGGCTGGCCGCCTCGCCGCCACCGGGCTGACCGGGCTGGGCCGGCCGGTCCGGCCTCGCCGCGCTGGGGCTGGGCTAGCCGGGCGGGCCGGGCGGGCTCGACGCCGTCGGCCGGACCGCGTCGCCCGAGAAGGAGCCGGCGAGGGCGGCGACTCCGGCGGCGACCGCGAGGGCGAGCGACACGATCATCGCCACCGCGTCGCCGGCATCGAACGGGCCGAGGTTGAGCAGGTGGTACAGCAGGTGCGGGACGCCGTACACGAGCGCGGCCCCGCCCGCCGCCCGGGCGACGAGGTGGTGGCGGGTGATCAGGGCCAGCCCGGCGACGAACGCGAGGGCGAGGTTGAGGGCGCCGACGTCGCGCACGAGGTGCTCGTTGAACGGGCCGTCGACGGCGACCCACACCCGGCCGGCGCCCGGGAAGTCGTCGTAGAACGACCGCGGCGCGGCGAGCGCCCAGCCGCCGACCACCGTGCTCGACGCGGCGATCACCCAGAGGGCGACGGAGGTGGGGAGGGTCGGACCCGGGGTCGTCTCCGCACCCCGGCCCGGGTCGTCGGACGTCGGATCGCTCACGGTCCGGCCTCGCCCTCGTCGCCTTCGCCGCCGGTCGGCCAGGAGCTGGCCAGGTCGACGTGGCGGGGGGTCCACGTCGAGGCGGCCCGGAACCGGGCGTTGGACACCCGCTGGGAGCGCATCAACGCCGACGCCGACCGGAGCAGGGAACGGCGCGCCCACTCCGGGACCTGACGCGACCTACGGGCGCCGACGGCGCGGGCGACCGCCTCGCCGGCGGCCCGACGGGTCGGCGGATCGTCGGCGGCGACGTTGTAGGTGCGGGCCGGCGCTTCGAGCGCAGCCGCGACGGCCGACGCGGCGTCGTCGGCGTGGATGAGGGCGACGTAGCCGTCGGGGTCGCCGGTGAAGGGGTTCAGGCCCAAACGGGCGAGGCGGGAGTAGGTGCGGGTGTGACCCGAGGTCGGCCCGTAGAACTGGGCGAAGCGGAGCACGACCCCCCGGCCGCCCGCCTCGTTGAACCGGACGACGTTCGCCTCGGCGTTCCCGGCCCCGACGAACGCTCCGTCGTGCTCGATCGGGCTGTCCTCGTCGAGCCAGTCGGCGCCGCCGTCGAGGTACGGATACGTGATCGACTCCTGCACGTAGCGGTCGATGCCGTGGGCCCGCGCGGCGGCGATCAGGTGGGCCGACGTCTCGGTGCGGAGGCGGTCGTTGACGGCCCACGCTCCGGCCCGGGCGGCCCGGCTCAGCGGC
Source organism: Acidimicrobiales bacterium (assembly GCA_012730075.1). Lineage (GTDB taxonomy): Bacteria > Actinomycetota > Acidimicrobiia > Acidimicrobiales > Iamiaceae > Iamia. The sequence goes on from JAAYBP010000060.1 coordinate 5,365, forward strand.
GGGATGTGGGTGGCGAGGTGGACGACGGCGTCGTGGCCGGCGGTGGCGGGCACGAGCGCGTCCGCGTCGAACAGGTCGACGGTCACCGGGCGGGCACCGGCACGCTCGACGGCCGCCGCCTTCTCGGGCGTGCGGGCCACGGCGGTGACGTCGTGGCCGGCGGCGATCAGGGCGCGGACGGCGGGGCGGCCGACGACGCCGGTCGCCCCCGTGACGAAGACCTTCATGTGCGGACCCTCCTTCGGATCTGGACCTCCTGGATCCACTCGCGCCGGCCTCGAGGGTCGGCACGGGGACGGTTAGGAGCAGGCGGTCGAGCCGGTCGGCCATCCCGGATGTTGGCTGTCCCGGTCTATTCGACGGCGGATCGGCCCGCTTCGGTAACGGTTTTCCTCCGACCCCACCTGTTACCTCGGTAACGGTTTTCCTCCGACCCCACCTGTTACCAGGGGGAACATCGCTGCGGAGACGGCGGTTGATCTCACTGTCACACCCCCTCTGCACAATGAGAGCCATGGCAACGCAACTCGACCTGCTCCACAGCCGGCCGGTCGACGACGGCGACGACTGGCGCATCGACGACGAGACCCGGGCCATCGGCCGCCGTGGCCTCGCCAAGGCGCGAGCGGCCCTCGCCGAGTCCCGGGCCCGCCTCGACGCCGACCTCGACCGTTCGAGCCCGGGCCGCCACGCCGCCTGACCGGCCCCCGGTAACAGGTGGGGTCGGAGGAAAACCGTTACCGCGCACCCGCCGCCGACCCCGATCCGACCGCCCCGGCCCGGGGCGAGCGGGCGGCCCGCCCCCGCCGCTCCCTAGGCTGGCGCCCATGGCCGACGTCGTGATCCTCGAAGCCGTTCGCACCCCCGTGGGGCGCCGCAACGGAGCCCTGTCCAGCGTCCACCCCGGCGACCTCCTCGGTGGCGCCCTCACCGAGGTCGTCGC
>JAAYBP010000061.1 GCA_012730075.1 Acidimicrobiales bacterium
GATCCCCCCGCCCGCCGACACCGTCGCCCGCCGTCGACGCGAGCCGTGGGACGGTCCGCTGACGGGTGAAGCGATCCCGCCGCCACCCCCGCCCGCGGCGGTGGGCCTCCCCCGGCCGCGCGAGGGCGTCGAGGCGGGGCTGACGGCCGGCGACGTGGTGCACGTCCCCCCGGAGGTGCTCGGGGTGATCGGGTTCGGCGAGGTCGTCGACCGGGCGCTCGAGCTGTTGCTCGGTTCGCAGCCCGCGACGCCGTGCCTGGTCGGACCGTCGGGGTCGGGTCGCACCACCGCCCTCGCCGCGCTCACCGCCGCGCTCGCGGATCGCGGTTCGGCCGGCTCCGGGGCGGCACCGCGCCTGCTGCGGGTACGGGCGGAGGTCGTGCTGGGGGCGCGTCGGGGTGAGACCCTGCGCGAGGTGGTGGGCGCCCTCGACGAGGGGGCGGTGCTCGCCCTCGACGACGTCGAGGTGCTGATCGGCCTGGCCAGCCCGGCGGTCGACTTCGACCTGCGGGGAGTGGTCCGCTCGATCGTGTCGCGTCCGGAGCACCGGGTGATTCTCACCGTCGACGCCGCGCATGTGGCCCGCCTGCGCCGGGAGGAGGCGGAGCTGTGGGACGAGCTGGCGATCATCGACCTGCCGGAGCCCGACGCGACGACGCTCGCCGCGATCGCGACGCGGCGACGCGCCGTCCACGAGCAGCGCGACGGGGTGACCGTCGACGCGGCGGCCGCGGACCGGGCCGCGTCCCCCGCCGGGCCGGGGGAGGGGCGGGCGCACCCGGGTCTGCTGGTCGACCGGCTCGACCGGGCCGTCACGCGGGCCCTGATCGATCGCCGGAGCGCGGTGACCGCGGACGACGTCGAGGTGCCGGAGGTCGATCGCGGTTGGGCCGAGGTCGACCTCGCGTCGTTGCGGGAGCGCATCCGCGGGCGGGTCCTGGGCCAGGACCGGATGGTCGACGCGGTGGTCGACCGCCTGGAGCTGACGTCGCTCCGGCTCGACGTGAACCCGCACCGGCCCAACGGCGTGTTCCTCTTCGTGGGACCGTCGGGGGTGGGCAAGACGGCGCTGGCCAAGGCCTTGGCGGAGGAGTCCTTCGGGAGCTCGGGCGGCCTGGTGCGGCTCGACATGTCCGAGTACTCCGACGACAACTCGGTGTCGCGGCTGTTCGGGCCGCCGCCGGGCTACATCGGCTCGGACCTCCCGGCCGGATGGCTGACGACCAAGGTGCGCGAGCGCCCGGTCTCGGTGGTGCTCCTCGACGAGATCGAGAAGGCCCACCCGACGGTGTGGACGACGTTCCTCCAGGTACTCGACGACGGGCGGTTGACCGACACGACGGGGGAGACGACGTCGTTCGCCGAGACGGTCGTGATCATGACCTCGAACCTCGGCACGCGGTCGTTCACCCGGTCACCCGTCGGCTTCGACGCCGGCTCGGACGACCAGGCCGAGGCGGACGTGCGGGCCGAGCTGCGCCGGGTCATGCCACCGGAGCTGATCGGCCGGATCGACGAGGTGCTCGTGCTGGAGCCCCTCTCGCTGGAGGTGGTCGAGCGGATCGCCGCCCGCGAGGTCGCGCTGGGCATCCAGCGGCTGGCCGAGCGGGGCTGGGTGATCGATGTGGCCCCCGGGATCGTCGAGCACCTCGCGGGGCTCGACTTCGACCCTTCGTTGGGCGCCCGCCACCTGCAACGCAACCTCGAGCGATGGTTGCTGCGGCCCGCGGTCGCCTTACCGCCGGGACGGCTCCGCGCCCGGGTGGACGGCGACTCGATCGTCGTCGAGCCGGACGTCCGGTAGCGGGACTGTCAGTCGGCCGGGTCGGCGGGCACCGTCGAGTACCCGGCGGCCGCGAGGACGCGGGGCAGCGACCGGATGCGGTCGCGGTCCTTGTCCCGGGTCGGCTCGTCGAGCGCGTCCCACCCGACGAGGTGCGGGTGGGTCGGGGGGTCGGCGTCGTCGTCGCGGACCGGACCCCAGACGTAGCCGCGGCCCCGGGTGTGCTCGGCCCACCGGTCGTGCTCGCGCCGGGCCAGCCGTTCGAGCGCATCGCGCGGTATGGGCGGCGGCGGTGTCACGCCGCCGTCGGGCACCGGGCGCCAACCCAGAGCGTCGAGGTATGCGGGCACGGCCCGCGCCGACGCCCGGTTCGCGGCCCGCCCGCCCTCGTCCAGCTCGTCCCAGGTGGCGACCGTCGCGTCCGCGGTCAGCCGGTAGCGCTCGTGGTAGGCGCGCGCCACCGCCTCGATCGCCTCGTCGTCGAGGATCAGTGGTTCGGTCACGCGTCCCTCCGGGTCCGTGCCGGTGCGCGTCGGACGCCCGGGAGTCTGGCACGCCGGTTCCGCGTCGGCGTTAGGGTCGCGCCGGATGGAGGGGGATCGGTCCATGGGATGTCGGGGCGCCGGCCGGCGGACGGCGGTCGACGCGACCGGTCACCGCGCCGCGCGCGTCGCCGGGCGATGACCTCCCCGCCGGTGGCGTGGTGACCCACCGCCGCCTCGCCTACCTGCGAAGGGTGTGGCACGAGGTTCGGTGGATCGCGCTCGGTGCGTTGGCGGTCGTCGCGCTGGTGCTCGGGACGTGGGGCTCCGCCCGCGCCGACGGGCCCGACGGCCCGCGCGGGTTCAGCACCCATGTCTACGACGGTCTGGCCCTGTTCGTCATGGCGGCGGAGAGCGTCGACGGCGGCGTTCCCTGGCAGCTCGAGATCGCCCGGTTCCTCGCCCCCGCGGTCCTCGCCGCCGCCACGATCAGCGCGGTGGCCTCGCGTGCGGAGGCGGTGTGGCGGCGGGGCCGGTCACGGTGGTCCCGTGGGCATCTGGTCGTCATCGGGACGAGCCCGGCGGCGGTGCATCTCGTCCTCGACGCCCAGCGGCGATGGCGCTCCCGCTCCTGGGTGGAGCGACGGAGACGGTCGCGACCCGTGCTCGTGGCGCTGGAGGAGGGCGAGGCAACCGACAAGGCCCATCGCGCGGGCGTGCCGGTCCGGGTCGTGCCCCCGACGCACGAGGCGGACGGCGTCGACGAGGATGTCCGCTGGGTGCTGCGGCTGGCCCGGGCGGGCCGAGCCGCGTCGGTGGTCGCGGCGCTCGACGACCCGGCGGTGACGGCCGCGGTGGTCGAGACCCTCGCGGACATGGTGACGCGTGGCGACGTACCCCGAAGCACCGGTCTCCACGTGGAGGTGGGCGACCTCGACTCGATGCGGCGCCTGTCGTCCGATCCCCGTTCGGGCATCTGGGGGGCGGGCATCGAGTTCTTCATCACGGCGCAGCGGGCCGCGGGGCTGCTGGTCGACGACGTGTGGGCGACCGGGGAGCGGGCGGCGGCCGGGTCGGCCACCGGCGCGAGCGCCGGCGGGCCGGCACCGGTCCACGACCTGGTGATCGGTGACGGCGACATGGCGACGAACGTGGTGCTGGCGGTCGGTCGGCGGTGGAGCCAGGAGGCGAACGTTCGGACGACCGCCACCGTCGGTGCGCGGGTGACCCTCCTGCGCGAGGACGACGACGGGACGGTCGATCCGGTCCGCCTGGCCCGCCGGATCCGCAACCGCTCGCCCCGGTTCGTCGTCGCCGGCGAGCCGATGCCGTCCTCGCCGGCGTGCCGGCTGGTCGCGGCCGGGGTCGACACCGACGATGGGCGATGGGTCGACGGCTCGGTCGTCATGACGCTCGACCGGGAAGCCCCGCTGCGTTCGGTCGTCGTCGCCGTCGACGACGCCGCCCGCGGCCAGCACCTGGCCCTCCACGTCGTCGAGGTGCTCGAGGACCGCGACGTTCCCGTGTTCCTCGTGGTCGCCGACGACGAGGTCGTGCTCGGGTCACAGGCGACGCCGAGGGACCGCACTGCGGCAGCCCGCGGCCTGCGCGTGTTCTCGGTGCTGCGGGAGGTGTTCCGGGAGGACGCGGTCGGCCAGCGCCAGGTCGACGCCATGGCCGCCGCGATCTACGAGGCGTACCGGCTGGCGGCGGGTGGGCCCCCGTGGTCGGCCCTGTCGGAGGCGGAGCGACGCGACAACTACGGCACGGTCCGCGAACTACCGGGCTGGCTCGAACCGCGCGGCTACGCGATCACGCCGCACACCGACGCCGACGCCGAGGGGTTCCGCTTCCCCCCGGAGGTGCGCGAGCAGCTGCTTGCCCTCGAGCACGAGCGGTGGCGGAAGGAGAAGCGGGACAAGGGCTGGGAGTGGGGCCCGGTCACCGACGAGGCGGCCCGCACGAACGAGTGCATGAAGCGGTGGGACGACGAGAGCCTGCCGGACCAGTGCCGGGCCAAGACCGCGGCCCAGGTCGACTCCTGGCCCCAGGTCCTCGCGGCCGCGGGGTTCCAGATCGTCACCGGCCCGTCCGGGACCTCCGA
>JAAYBP010000062.1 GCA_012730075.1 Acidimicrobiales bacterium
CTCGAGGAGACCCAGAAGGAGCAGCGCGAGGAGTTCCTCGACAACCTCAAGCCCGGCGAGGTCCGCCCCGGCGTGGTGTCGAGCGTCGTCAACTTCGGTGCCTTCGTCGACCTGGGTGGCATGGACGGCCTCATCCACGTGTCGGAGCTGTCGTGGAAGCACGTCGACCACCCCGGCTCGGTCGTGGCCGTGGGCGACGAGGTGTCGGTGCAGGTGCTCGACGTCGACCGCGACCGCGAGCGCATCAGCCTGTCGCTCAAGGCCACCCAGCAGGACCCCTGGCAGGAGTTCGCCTCCTCGCACCGCGTGGGCGAGCTGGTGTACGGCCGGGTCACCAAGCTGGTGCCCTTCGGCGCGTTCGTCCAGGTCGGCGACGGCATCGAGGGCCTGGTCCACATCTCGGAGATGTCGGCCCACCACGTCGACCTCCCCGAGCAGGTCGTCACCCCCGGCGAGGAGCTGTGGGTGAAGATCATCGACCTCGACCTCCAGCGTCGCCGCATCAGCCTGTCGATCAAGCAGGCCGCCGAGGGCGGTGTCGTGTCGGCCGAGTACCAGGAGCACTTCGGCGAGCACGCGTACGACGCCGAGGGCAACTACATCGGCTCCGACTGGGCCGAGGATCCCGACGCCGAGGCCGCGTGGGCCGACTACGAGGCCGAACAGGGCGAGGCCGAGGCCCCGGCGGAGGCCGCCGAGGGCGCCGACGCCGCCCCGGCCGAGGGCGCTGACCAGGCCTGATCCGGGCCGGGGACGCCCCTGAAGGCGCCCCGACGACAGTTTCTCGGGGCAAACCCCTGTCGGTTCGGCTGCAACAGCCGACAGGTCATCTCACGCCTGGCAAGTGGCCGGGCGGGGATGACCAGCACCGAACCGAAGGGGCTACCCGTGGGCTCTCGCCGAACCCTCATCACCATCGCGGCCGTGGCGGTTGGCGCCATCGCCGTCTTCCTGATCTACGGCTATGTCGGCTCGGTCAAGGACGAGGCCTTCGCCGACGCCGAGCGCGTGAAGGTCTTCGTCGTCGAGACGACCGTCACCCGAGGGACCTACGGCGAGGAGGCCGAGACCCAGAAGCTGATCGTCGAGTCCGAGATCCCGAAGAAGTTCTTCCCGGAGAACGCCATCCGGACCTTCGACGACATCGCCGGCAAGGTGGCGATCGGGGACCTGGCGATCAACCAGATCGTCACCAACGACATGTTCGCCGAGCCCGGCCTGGTGCAGAGCTCCTTCGCCGACCGGCTCGAGCAGATCAACGAGACCGACCAGGTCGCGGTGACGATCTCCGTCGACCAGGTCCACGGCGTCGCCGGCGTCCTCCAGCCCGGTGACTACGTGAACATCATGGCCACCGACCTGTGCGAGGTCGAGGGCGTGGGCGCCGGCGCCGGCGGCAGCGGCGGCACCGAGGGCACCGAGGGCGAGGAGCAGGAGGCGGCCGACGACCAGGAGTGCCGCTGGGGCGAGGACGTCCTCTTCGGCAGCCAGGCCCGGGTCGTCTACCAGAAGGTCCAGGTGCTGGCCGTCGGCCAGACGCCGGTCCCGCTCCCCGGCGAGTCGACCACCGCCGCCGAGGGCGAGGAGGCCAGTGCCGGCGCCCAGAACACCGGCCTGATCACCTTCATCGTGCCGGCCGAGGCCGCCCAGCGGATCGCCTCGCTGCGGCCCGAGACGATCTACCTCGCCCTGGTCGCCCGGGACTACACCCCGGTGCCGCAGGGCCCGATCGACCCGGCCTCGCCGCTGCCGGCCGAGAACCCGGCCGACCTGACCCCGTACGGTCCCGCCGGCCCGGGTGGCGAGTGATCCGACGATGACGGGATACGTTGTCGACGAGAACACGAGCGGACCCTGGTCGTCGACCACCCCGGAGGTGGACCCCGACGTGTCACCCTCCAGCACCACGCCCCTCCACATCGCGGTGGTCGAGCTCGATGCGACGGTGCGCTCCCGGCTGTCGATGCAGCTCGGGTCGGGGGTCTTCGACTACGAGGACTTCGACAGCTTCACGGCCCAGCTCGGATCGACCCCCACGGTGGTGGTCATCGGCCCCAGCTACGCCGACCCGCAGTGGCTCGGCAGCGTGGCCGGGGTGCTGCTGCCCCGCCCCGAGGTCGGAGCGGTGCTGGTCGCCGAGGAGCTCTCGACCGAGATCTTCCAGCAGGCGATCCGGTCCGGGGTCAAGGACGTGCTGGCCGCGCCGGTCGACACCGCCCAGCTCCAGGAGGCCTGCCGTCGGGTCGCCGAGTCGGTCGTGGTGCACGGCCGGACGGTCGGCGGCCTCGACGGGCTCGGCGAGGACGAGGACGCCGAGGGCGGCCGCGTCATCACCGTGTTCTCGACCAAGGGCGGGGCGGGCAAGTCGGTCGTCGCCGTCAACCTCGCCGTCGCCCTGGCGATGCGCACCGACGAGACGGTCGCCCTGGTCGACTGCGACCTCCAGTTCGGCGACGTGGCGGTGATGCTGAAGCTGGCGCCGCAGCACACGGTCGTCGATGCGGTCAACAGCATCGACCGCCTCGATCCCGGCTTCCTCCAGAACCTGCTCGTCAACCACCCGCCGTCGGGCCTCAAGGTGATGCCGGCCCCGCTCGAGCCGGCCTACGCCGACCAGATCACCGCCGACCACGTGCGGCGCATCGTCAAGGGCCTGCGCGGCGTCGCCAAGTTCATCGTCGTCGACACGCCGTCGTACTTCGACGACAAGGTGCTGACCCTCATCGAGGACTCCGACGAGATCCTGCTGGTCGCGGGGATGGACATCCCCAACATCAAGAACGTGAAGATCGGCCTCCAGACGATGCGGATGCTCGACACGCCGACGTCGAAGATCCACCTCGTCCTCAACCGGGCCAACACGAAGGTGAAGCTCGACGTCGGCGAGGTCGAGCGCACGCTCCAGGTCAAGGCCGACACCCAGCTCCCGAGCGACATCGTGGTGCCTCAGTCGATCAACAAGAGCACCCCGGTGGTGCTCGACGCGCCGCGCAGCTCGATCGCCAAGGCGCTCGAGGGCCTGGCCGACCGCTACATCCCCGTCGCCGGCCGCAAGCGTCGCTGACCGACGCCACCGGCGGCGCCCCCTTCGCGCCTCCCCCCGAGAACGACCGCGGCCCCGGGCCGCGGTCGTTCCGCGTCGTCATCCGGGCGCCCGCGGGCGCGCCCGGCCGGCCGGTCGTCGCCGTCCCCGGGGCCACCCGGAGGAGCGCGGTCCGCACGTTGCGTGAACCCGCGGACGTGACCTCACAACCCGGAACGGCGCGCCGATGGACTTGCGATGTCCCTCTACAAGCGCCTCCACGAAGCCAACCCGCAGCAGGCGGGTCTCAACGCCGTCAAGCGCCGGGACCCCGTCATCGACGAGTTGCGCCAGAAGATCCACCACCACCTGATCGACGAGCTCGGTCCGATCCTCTACGACAAGCGTCTGACCGAGGACGACCTCCGCCGCCGGGTGCACGAGCAGCTCCACTCGGCGCTCGCCCAGGAGCGGGCCCCGCTCTCGGCCGCCGACAAGGCCCAGCTCATCCAGGACGTCTCCGACGACATCCTGGGGTACGGGCCGATCGACCGGCTGCTCCGCACCGACGAGATCACCGAGGTCATGGTCAACGGGCCCGACATGGTCTTCGTCGAGCGCAACGGCAAGGTCGAGAAGACGAACGCCACGTTCGTCGACGACCAGCACCTCCGTCGCATCATCGACAAGATCGTCGCCCAGGTCGGGCGCCGCATCGACGAGTCGAGCCCGCTCTGCGACGCCCGCCTCCCCGACGGCTCCCGCGTCAACGCGGTGATCCACCCGCTCGCGATCGGCGGTCCGTTCCTCACGATCCGGAAGTTCTCGAAGGACCCGTTCCAGATCGACGACCTGATCCGCTTCGGGACGCTGTCGGCGTCGAGCGCCCGCTTCCTCCAGGCGATGGTGCTCGGCCGGCTGAACATCGTCGTCTCGGGCGGTACCGGCACCGGTAAGACGACGATGCTCAACGTGCTGTCGTCGTTCATCCCGGGCGACGAGCGCATCGTCACCGTCGAGGACGCCAAGGAGCTCCAGCTCCACCAGGAGCACGTGCTCGCCCTGGAGGCCCGTCCGCCGAACATCGAGGGCAAGGGCGCCATCTCCATCCGCGACCTGGTGCGCAACACCCTGCGCATGCGGCCCGACCGCATCGTCGTCGGCGAGTGCCGTGGCGGCGAGGCCCTCGACATGCTCCAGGCGATGAACACCGGCCACGACGGGTCGCTGACCACCGTCCACGCCAACACCGCCCGGGACTGCATGGCCCGCCTCGAGACGCTGGTGCTGATGGCCGGCTACGACCTGCCGGTCTCGGCGATCCGCCACCAGATCAGCAGCGCCATCGACTGCGTGGTCCAGATCGGTCGCCTCCGCGACGGCACCCGCCGGGTCGTGAGCATCTCGGAGATCCAGGGCATGGAGGGCGACACGATCACCATGCAGGACATCTTCCTGTTCGACTACGGCATGGGCGTCGACGAGCACGGCCGGTTCCGGGGCCACCTCAAGGCCACCGGCACCCGCCCCCGCTTCGCCGAGAAGCTCCAGGACCTGGGCATCCGCCTCGGCCCCGAGGTCTTCCAGCCCGAGCAGTTCGCCCGCCGCACGACCGGCGCCCGCTGATGGCCGCCGCGACCCGCACGACGCCGCCGGCGCGCCGGCGGCGGGGCCTCCTCGGTGGCCTCGCCGCGATCGTCACCGCCTGCCTGCTGTTCACCGCCGGTCCGGCGGCGCTCGCCGCGGACGAGGCGTCGCTCAGCGTCCGCCGCGTGGACGCGACCGACCCCGACGCGGTCGCGGTCGACCTGATCTGGACCGGCGACCGCGCCGAGCTGGACAAGGCAACCATCCGGGAGGACGGCCAGAACCGTCCGATCGCCACCCTCGAGCCGCTCCGCAACGCGGGGGTCGTGCCCGGTGTCGTGGTCGTCGTCGACACGTCGCGGTCGATGGCCGGCAACGGCGGCGTCCGGATGACCCAGGAGACGCTGCGGTCGATGATCGGTGACCTCGATGACGGTGAGCCGATGGGCATCGTGGCCTTCGACACCGAGGTCGAGGTGCTGGCCGACCTCACGACCGACCGGTCGAAGCTGAACGAGGCCGCCGACGCGCTGGTCGCGCCCGAGACCGGCAAGACGGCGATGTGGGACGCGGTGCGCAAGGCCGCCTCGATGTTCCGGGCCGGCGGCGACGTCCAGCCGAACATCATCCTGATCACCGACGGCTACGACGACGCCTCCGACATCGGCGTCTCGCGGGCCGCGTCGGAGGTCGCCCGGGTCGGCGGCGCTGTCTTCGCCCTCGCCTACGGCGCCCAGAACCAGGTCGACGTCGACTCGCTCGAGAAGCTCGTCAGCCGGGTCGGCGGTGCGGTGCTCGAGGCCCCCGGCGAGGAGGACCTCGCCGACGGGCTGGTCCGGGTCCAGCATTCGCTCGACGACCAGTACCGCCTGACCTTCGAGAGCCACGCCGAGCAGGGCGGTACCGATCTCGCGGTGTCGGTCGGCGGCGAGACCGTCAAGACCACGTTCGTCGCCGGTGCGGTGGCGTCGGGCAAGGCCAACCTCGAGCCGCCGGCCTCGTCGCGGTCGCTGCTCCCCAGCTTCGTGCGCGGCGACCTCGGCATGATCGCCGTGGTCGCGGCGGGCGGCCTGGCGATCGCCCTGGCGGTGGTCGCGCTGATCATGTTCGTGTCCCGCGACGAGCAGGACCTGGACAAGATGCTCCAGCAGTACACCGAGCCGGGTGTCGCCGAGGAGGAGGAGCACGAGGGCCTCGTGCAGACCGCCTTCGTGCAGCGGGCGGTCGACCTCACCGAGGAGATCGCCACCCGGCAGGGGATCCTCGTCAAGATCGAGGGCAAGCTCGAGCAGGCCGACCTGCCCCTCCGGGCGGCCGAGGCGCTGTTCTTCTACGTGATCACCGCGGTGCTCGTCACCCTGGTCGGGCTGGTGCTGGGAGGGCTGTTCGGCCTGGTCATGGGCGCGCTGATCGGCTTCCTGCTGCCGATGGCGATCCTGAACTTCCTCGGCGGACGCCGTCGCAAGGCGTTCGAGAGCCAGCTCCCCGACATGCTCAACCTCCTCGCCGGGTCCCTGCGGGCCGGTTACTCGCTCGTCCAGGGCGTCGAGGCGGTCTCGACCGAGGTCGACGGCCCGATGGGGCGGGAGCTGCGCCGGGTGATGACCGAGGCCCGCCTCGGCCGGGAGCTGGAGGAGGCCCTCCAGGGGGCCGCCGACCGGGTCCAGAGCAAGGACTTCGAGTGGGCGATCATGGCGATCCGCATCCAGCGCGAGGTCGGCGGCAACCTGTCCGAGCTGCTCCAGACCGTCGCCGAGACGATGATCAACCGGGAGCGGCTGCGGCGGGACGTCAACTCGCTCACCGCCGAGGGGAAGATCAGCGCCATCGTCCTCGGCGGCCTGCCCGCCCTCCTCGGGATGGTCATGTACGCCATGAACCCCGACTACATGACGCTCCTCTTCACCACCGGTACCGGCCAGGGAATGCTCGTCGCCGGGACCATCTCCGCCCTGATCGGGTTCGCGTGGATGAAGAAGTGCATCTCCATCGAGATCTGACCGACCGACCGCACCTCACGAGAACCGAGACGCACCCATGATCCTCACCGCCGGCTTCGTGCTGCTGTTCGTCGCCCTCGTCGTCCTGCTGTGGAACGTCCTCACGCAGGTCGAGGAGAAGGCGACCGTGCGCGCTTCGCTGCGCCAGCTCGAGGGCTACGAGGTCGCCAACGTGCGCGACCAGGAGCTCCTCAAGCCCGTCACCGAACGGGCCGTGCAGCCGCTCCTCGAGTCGCTGCTGACGCTCGGGAAGCGCTTCACGCCGATCGGCTACATCGAGAAGACCCGCACCCAGTTCTCGACCCTCGGCTACACCGGCACCCAGGCCTGGGACCGCTTCATGGCCGTCCGGGTCGTGCTCCGCGTGCTGGTCGTGCCGTGGCTGTTCTTCGTGTTCGTCCTCCTGCGACCGCCCGGCCTCCTCGCCATCGCCCTCGCGGGCCTCGGCGCCGCCCTCCTGGCCAAGGCGCCCGACGTCGTGCTCGGCCGGCGGGTCGAGGCGCGGCAGAAGGAGATCCGGATCAAGCTGCCGGAGGTCCTCGACCTCCTCGTGATCTCCGTCGAGGCCGGCCTCGGCTTCGAGCAGGCGCTCGACCGTTGCGTCGCCGCCGTGCCCGGCGCCCTGACCGAGGAGTTCTCCCGGATGCTGGGCGAGGTCCGGGCCGGGGCGTCGCGCATCGACGCCATGCGCAACATGGAGAAGCGCTGCAACGTCCCCGAGCTCCGCTCGTTCGTGCTGGCGATCATCCAGGCCGACACGTTCGGCGTCTCGATCGGCCGGGTGCTGCGCAGCCAGGCCGAGGAGATGCGGGTCAAGCGCAAGCAGCTCGCCGAGGAGCAGGCGGCCAAGGCCCCGGTGAAGATGCTGATCCCGATGGTGTTCTGCGTCTTCCCCGCGCTGTTCGTGGTGGTCCTCGGGCCGGCGATCCTCAACATCATGGACGCCTTCAAGGGAACCTGACCCGGTCGTGGCCCCCGTCGCGGCACCGGCACCCCCCGATCCCGGTGGTGCGCCGGTAGCTTCCACCCGCATCGTCGACGACACCGACACCGAGCCGGGACCCGGCGGTCCGGATCGGCCCGAGCGTCCCGCGCCTTCGGCCGGGTCGCCGGCGGGCGTCCTGGGCGGTGGCCTGGCCGCCCTGTTCGGGCTGCTGATCGGGATGCGGCGCATCTACGACAACAGCTTCCTGACCCACCTGGCGACCGGACGGATCATCCTCGACGAGCGGGCGGTCCCGACCACCGACCCCTACTCGTTCACGGCGACCGGCCGGCCCTGGGTCGTGCAGAGCTGGTTCGCGTCGCTGATCTACGGTGCCGTCGACCAGCTCGGCGGCTTCGGTGCGCTGCGGGTCCTGAACGGCCTGCTGGTCGCGGCGATCGGCGTGCTCGTCTGGTGGCTGACGGCGCGGTCGCCGTCGCTGGTCGTGCGGGTCGGCGTCACGACCGCCGTGCTCGTGCTCGGCACCGAGGTGCTGAGCGGCCGACCCCTGCTGTTCGGCGTCATCGGCCTGGCCCTGGTGATGCTCGCGGCCGACGGTCGCCTCGACCCAAGGTGGCTGGTCCCGGTCGGCTGGGTCTGGGTCAACACCCACGGTTCGTTCCCGTTCGCCCTGGTCCTGCTGGGGGTGCTCGCGGTGGGCACCCGGCTCGACACCGGCCGGTGGGGACGCGAGCCGCGGGTGGCGAGGTGGGCGGTCGCGGGCCTGTTGCTCGGGGCGGTCAACCCGCTCGGACTCCGGCTGCTGACCTTCGCCAGCGCCCTGCTCTCGAACCGCGAAGCGTTCGCCACGATCAGGGAGTGGCGGGCGCCGACGTACGACGGTTGGCACCAGTACGGGATCGTGGCCCTGCTCGCCCTCGCCGTGCTGGCGCTGGTGCGGCGCCCGAACTGGCGCGACGGCCTGGTCGTCGCGGTGTTCGGGGCCCTGGCGATGACGTCGGCCCGGAACGGGGTCGTCCTGATCGTGCTCCTCGCCCCGGTGCTGGCCGGCGGGGCACCCCGCCGTGGCCCGGACGTGGCCGCCGTCCGGAGCCCGCTCCTGCGACCGGCCCTCGCGATGGTGCCGGTGCTCGCCGTCGCCTTCACGGTGGCGTCGCTCCAGTCCCCGCACACCAACCTCACGCCGTACCCGGTCGACGCGCTCGAATGGATGGAGGAGCAGGGCCTGCTCGACGAGGGGAGCCGGGTGGTGGCCCCCGACTACGTCGGCAACTTTCGGGAGGTCCGTGACGGGCCGCGAGCCGACGTGTTCTACGACGATCGGGTCGACATGTACCCGATCGAGGTGGTCCGCGACTTCGTCGAGCTCAACGAGGGCGGGCCCGGCTGGCCCGGGATCCTCGAGCGCCACGAGGCCACCGCGGTGCTCTGGAAGGCGGACTCGCCGCTGGGCGGGGCGCTCGAGCGGGACCCCGGCTGGGAGATCGTCCACCGGGACGCGCAGTGGGTGGTGGCGGTGCCCCGGATCGCACGCTAGGTGGTGATTTGGGTCGAGAGGCCCATGGAGTACCCCGTTCGGGCGCCGATGGAGGAGGACCCAACACGGGGAGAGGACCAACGATGAAGGCCATGATCCGTCGACTGAGCGAGCGTGAAGAAGGCGCCAGCCTGGTCGAGTACGCGCTCCTGATCGCCATGATCGCCGTCGTCTGCCTCAGCGCGCTGGCGTTCTTCGGCAGCGGCAACCGGGGCAGCCTCGGCGGCTCGGCCGAATGCATCGGCGAGACGTCCCAGTCCGGTGGGACGGTGCACGAATCCTGCCAGTAGGCCGGGTGCACGCCTCCCGCTGACCGGGCGGCGCTAGTTGAGACGCACGATGCCCATGCGCACCGCCTGGAGGACCGCCTGCGTGCGGTCGCGGGCGTCGAGCTTCTGGTAGATCGACGCCAGGTGGTTCTTGACCGTCTTCTGGCTGATGTAGAGGCGCTCGGCGACCTCGCCGGTCGAGCAGCCGTCGGCGATGAGCTGGAGGACCTCCTCCTCGCGCCGGGTGACGACCCGCTCGTGGGAGTCGCTCGGCCGACCGCCGTCGAGCGTGCGGACCTCGGCGAGCATCGAGGCGGCGACCGCCGGTGACAGGGCGGCGTCGTCGTCGGCGGCCAGGCGGATCGTCTCGGCGATCTCGTCGAGCGAGCAGTCCTTGACCAGGTAGCCCGCCGCGCCGGCGCGCAGGGCCTCCTGGAGCACGTCCTGGTCGGCGTGCATCGTGAGCATCACGACCCGGATGTCGGGATGGGCGGCGGAGATCCGGCGCGTCGCCTCGACGCCGTCGCAACCCGGCATCGTCACGTCCATCAGCACCACGTCGGGCCGTAGCTGCTCGGCGAGCTCGACGGCCTCGAAGCCGTCGGACGCCTCGCCGACGACGGTGAAGCCCTCCTCGGTGAGCGAGCGCCGCAGGCCGTCGCGGAGCATCGGGTGGTCGTCGGCGAGGAGCAGGCGCACGGACACGCCGGAAGGGTACCGCCGGCGGACGATTCCGATGGGGGATCCGGCCGGCCGGGGTGGGTCAGGTGGTCGCGGTCTCCAGGTGGCAGCGGACCGTGGAACCCACGCCCTCGACGCTGTCGACGTCGAGGGTCGCCCCGATGCTGGCCGCCCGCTCGCGCATCCCCAGGATCCCGTAGCTGTCGAGCCGCCCCGCCTTCCCCGGGGGGAAGCCCCGGCCGTCGTCGCGGACCTCGAGCAGCACCGTGCCGTCGCCGCACCAGTACCGCACCAGGCAGCGCTCGGCGCCACTGTGGCGTTCGACGTTGGCGAGCGCCTCCTGGGCGATCCGGAACAGCTCGCGCTCCTGGCGCAGCGGCAGCCGCCCCTCGGCCCGGATGTCGAGGCGCACCTCGAAGCGGCCACGGTCGTTGACCCGGTCGACGTGGGCGCGCAGCGTCGACGACAGGTCCGACGTCTCCGACACGTCGGTGCGCAGGTCGTAGAGCGTGTCGCGGACCTCGCTCACCACACCGCGGACGTCGGTGCGGAGCCGTTCCAGCGCCGGGGACACGTCGTCGCCCCTGCCCGCGGACTTGACGATGCGATCGAGCTCGAACGACAGGTACGCGAGCGACTGGCCGATGCGGTCGTGCAGGTCGCGCGCGATGCGGGTGCGCTCCTCGTCGGCCCCGACGGTGCGGAGCCGGTTGAACCACAGGGCGTTGTCGACGGCGAGGGCGGCGGGCGCGACGAAGCCCTCGAGGAGGTCGACGTCGCGGCGGTCGAACCGGTCGGCGTCGTTGCGCTCGACGACGAGCACCCCGACCACCTGCTCGCGCCCGACGAGCGGGGCGTACAGGCCCGAGCGCGACTCGACGGCCATGCCGGGACCGTTGTCGCGGGACAGGTCCGGGACGTGGACCAGCCTCCGCGTCCCGACGGCGGCCGCGGCCGGTCGGGGCAGCTCCTCCTCGGCCCAGGCCCGGGTGCGGCGGGCGCCCGACGACCGGGCGGTGCGCCACCCGCCGCCGGTGTCGTCGTAGATGAGGAGGGCGGCGTGGTCGTAGGAGAACAGGTCGTCGACCCGGGTCATCGTCGAGTCGAGGACCTCGTCTAGGTCGAGGCTGCTCGGCAGGCTCTGGGCGACCCGGTGCAGGGCGAACAGCAGGGCGTTGGCGTCCGACAGCCGCCCGACGCGGTCGAGGGCGAGGGAGTGCTGCCGGTCGGCCTCCATCGTGATGCGACGCGCGTACCCGGCGACGGCGGCGACGAGGATCATCAGGGTCGACCACTGGAAGTCGGTGCGCAGCGACGTCTCCGAGAGCCCCTCGATCAGGAGGTGCGGGATGCTGACCGCCAGCGTCGACGTGACGCCGATGCGCAGGCCGAACGCGAACCCGCGGGCGAAGCCGGCCACCATGATCGCGGTGAGCAGGGAGAACACGAACGGTGACTCCCAGTACCCCGTGGCGATCACGGCCACGACGTGCAGGCCGACCTCGAACAGCACCCGGATCAGGCTGGCGGTGTCGTCGCGGATCACCAGCGGCTGGAGGATCCGGACCAGGTTGTAGGCGACGACCACGACCATCCAGGTGAGGATCGTGTAGTCGAGGTCGGTGAAGGCCCGGCTGCACAGCAGCACCGACGCGGCGGTGGTGGCGCCTCGGACGCCGAGGATGGCGGGGCGGAAGGCGGCCGTCTGGTCGTCCATCGTGTGGACCGGGACGTTGACGGTGGGGCTCGCGACCGGACCGAGCGTGGCCTCCGCGCCCGGTTCACCCCTGTTCATGGCGCGGCAGGCTACCGGCGGCCGGTAC
>JAAYBP010000415.1 GCA_012730075.1 Acidimicrobiales bacterium
CGTCGATCCCGAGGGCCGACTGACCGACGCCGAGTCCGAGTTGGTCGCGGCGCTGGTCGACCGGGCCGAGCGCGCCCGCGCCGTCGACATCGTGACGATCTGGGTGTCGGACCTCGGCGACTCCGACCCGGTCGACACCGCCGTCCTGCTGGGACCGCCGGTGACGTCCGAACCGCGCATCACGCTCGTGGCGTCCCTGGACCCTCCGGGCCGCGTGGAGGTGCTGTCGTCCCCGCAGGACTTCAGTGCGACCGACGTCGCCGGGGGCGCCGACGCCGCCACCGCGGCCCAGCGGCTGTTGGACGACGATCCCACCGCCACCTACGACGCGGTCGTCGCCTACCTGGACGTGCTGATCAAGGGCGGCGGGAACCCCACGGGCGGCGACGGCGACGAACCGGCGTCGGTCTCGTTCGTCGTCAACGCCTTCCTGCTCCTCTGGCTCGTCCTGCTCGGCGTGTTCCTGCTGCTGCGCATCCCGGTGCCGATGAAGTCGATCCGACTGAACGACGTCGGCGAGGTGCAGGCCGCGGTGCTGGTCGACGACCTCCTGTGGGGCATCAACGACGGTCGCTTCGGCTTCCCGTCCGGCTTCTTCATGGCCGACGCGGCGCGGACCGAGGCGCCGCGACGCCTGGTCTACGACGAGTACGTGCCGGAGGGGACGGTGCTCACCCGGGTGTCCCGCTGGCTGACCGCCAACTCGACGCTTCTTCCCGGGGCCGGTGCGCTCGTCGCGCTGGTGCTGCTCGCGTGCTTCTGGCTCGTCCTCGGCCTGTGGATGTGGCTGGCCGAACAGCTCTCCAAGCGGCTGCTCCGCTCGCGCATCAGGGTCGCGATCACGCCGTCGGAGGATCGCCGCGGCAGCGTCGTCGACATCTCGACGCGAGGACCGTGTGCCCACCTGCTGCGGGGCCGCATCCGGGCCGCGTTCGCCGACCCGGAGCTGCCGGGCCGGTTCCGGTCGCTCGTCCCCTCAGCGTCGACCGCGGAGGTCGCCCCGTGAACGTCCCCTGCCCGTTGGAGCCGGCATGAGCGAGATCGCCACCCTCCCCGACGGCCCCCTCGTCGGCATCGACCTCGGGACGACCAACTCGGTCGTCGCCGCCGTCGACCGCGCCGGGATCGCCACCGCCATCCCCGACGAGGACGGCGAACGGATCCTGCCGTCGGTCGTCCACTTCCCGCGCGGCGGCGAGCCGATGGTCGGCGCCCAGGCGAAGGCGATGGCGGCGGTCGACGCCGGGCGCACCGCCGCCGCGTTCAAGCGCGGCATGGGCGAGCGGACGTTCCTCGCCGGAGGCGCCGCCTTCGTCGTCGACGGACGGGAGGTGCGGCCCGAGGAACTGTCGGCGATGGTGCTGACCCGCCTGCGCCTCACCGCCGAGGCCCACTTCGGACGACCGCTGGGCGGCGCCGTGATCACCGTGCCCGCGTACTTCGGCGATCCGGAGCGTCGGGCGACGATCACCGCGGGCGAGCTGGCGGGGCTGAAGGTGCTCCGCGTCATCAACGAGCCGACGGCCGCCGCGATCGTCAACGGCCTCGACGACCCGTCCTCGAGCGGCCGCATCCTCGTGTTCGACCTCGGCGGCGGCACGTTCGACGTGACGGTCATGCGCGTCGGCGACGACCGATCGCTCGTCGTGGAGGCCACCGGCGGCGACCACCGTCTCGGCGGGGTCGACTTCGACCGCCTGATCGTCGACCGCATGGCTCAGGTCGCCGCGGCCGAGACCGGGGTCGACCTGCGCACCGAGCTGGCCGCCCTCGCCGACGCCACCGCCAAGGCCGAGGAGATGAAGAAGGAGCTGAGCCGCACGACCACCAGCACCCGGCCGCTCACGGTCGGCGGCCGCTCGCTCTCCTTCACGCTGACCCGGGCGGACTTCGAGGCCCTGCTCGACGAGGCGGGCTACCTCCAGGAGATCGAGGACCACATCGTGGCGGTGCTCGAGGACGCCGGTCTCGAACCGGCCGCCCTCGACCACGTCCTGTTCGTCGGAGGCTCGTCGCGCATCCCGGCGATGGCGGAGCGGGTGCGGGCCTGCACGGGCCGCGAACCACGCTTCTCCCGGAACCCCGACGAGGACGTCGCCCGCGGGGCCGCGATGGTCGCCGCCAAGACCGCCCACGAGGCGGCGCCGCCCGGAGCCGCCCTCGCGATCCTCGACGCGTCGAGCCAGCTCGCCCTCATGCCCGCCCCACGCGACGTGGCGTCGCGCGGGCTCGGGAGCACCGTCGTCGACGAGGCCACCGGCGCGACGGTCAACCAGATCATCATCCCCGCGGGCACGCCCGTGCCCTGCCGGGAGGAGGTCGTCAACCGCGCGCTGGAGGACGGCCAGACCCACCTGAACCTCGACCTGACCGAAGGCGACAGCACCGACGTCGACTTCGTGCGCATCCTCGGCGAGCACCTCGGATCGTTCGGCCGGCCCGTCAAGAAGGGCCACCCGATCCGGGTCAGCATCGAGTACACGGCGGACCAGCTCATCATCTGCCAGGCCTACGACGGCGAGACCGGGGCGTTCATCGCCGAGGTGAAGGTCACCGGCGGAGGGATGAGCGACTCGGAGAAGGAATCCGCCCTCGAACAGCTCGCGAGGTATCGACTGTGACCGACATCCCCGACCCGGCGGCTCCCGCCCCTCCCGCGGCCCCGACCGCACCCGGCCCGGCCGGCGACGACGCGCTCGCCGGACTGACCGCCGAGGTGGCCGGCCTCCGCAGCGAGTTCGCCACCGCCCTGCCCCACCTCGTCGCCGCCCTCAAGCGCAACGACGCCGTGCAGGACCTGACCGACCGGCTGACCCGGGCCGAGAAGCAACTTTCCCAGCGGCGCGCCCTGCCGAGCCTCCTCGGCGTCGCCCGCGCCCTGCACCGGGTGCGGCAGATGGACCTCCCGTCCGACGCCCGCGACACCCTGGTCCAGGAGCTGGGCCAGATCCTGACCGAGGGCGGGCTCGACGAGTTCGGGGCGGTCGGCGACCCGTTCGACGTCGCCCGCCACGAAGCGCTCCACGGCGCGGTCGGCCCCGACGGCGGGGCGTCGGTCACCGCCGTACACGCCACCGGGCTGGCGATGGGCTCGCTCGTCGTGCTCGCCGCCAAGGTCTCGATCGCCCCGTCCGCAACCAGCCAGGAGGCCAACCGATGACAGACGAACCGGTCGTGGGAATCGACCTGGGTACGACCAACTCGGTCGTCGCCTTCGTGAACCCGGCGGGCGCCGCCGAGGCGATCGCCGACGAGGACGGTCAGCGCACCATCCCGTCGGTCGTGCACTTCCCGGAGGGGGGTGACCCGGTGGTCGGCAGCCTCGCCAAGCAGCAGGCGGTCGTCGACCCGCACCGGGTCGCCGCCGCGTTCAAGCGCGGCATGGGTCGGCGCACGTTCCTCGACGACGACCGCGAGTTCGTCGTCGACGGCACCACCTACCCGCCCGAGGCCCTGTCCGCCATGGTCCTCAAGAAGCTGAAGCAGGCCGCCGAGGCCCACTTCCGCGGCGAGGTGCGCAAGGCGATCATCACCGTGCCCGCCTACTTCGGCGACGCCGAGCGCAAGGCGACCGTCACCGCCGGTGAGATGGCGGGGCTCGACGTGCTGCGTGTGATCAACGAGCCCACGGCCGCGGCCCTGGCGCACGGCCTCGGCGGGGACGCCGAGGCGGGGACGATCCTGGTGTTCGACCTCGGCGGCGGCACGTTCGACGTCACCGTCATGGCCGTCGGCGCGGACGGCTCCCTCGAAGTGAAGAGCACCGGTGGCGACCACCGCTTCGGCGGCCTCGACTTCGACCGGCTGATCGTCGACCGCATGGCGGCCGTCGTGCAGGCCGAGACCGGCGCCGACCTGCGGGCCGATCCCTACGCCCACCAGGACGCCCTCGCCAAGGCCGAGGAGATGAAGAAGGAGCTGTCCCGCAAGGAGACCTCCACCCGCCCGCTCACCGCCGGCGGGCGGTCGGTGATGTTCACCCTCACCCGCGCCGAGTTCGACGGACTGCTCGCCGAGTCGGGACACCTCCAGGAGGCCGAGGACCACATCATCAACACGATCGAGGACGCCGGGATGGAGCCGGGCGGGATCACGAGCGTGCTCATGGTCGGTGGCTCGTCGCGGATCATCGCGTTCAAGGACCTCGTCGAGCGCGTGATCGGCCGGGAGCCCCAGTTCTCGAAGAACCTCGACGAGGACGTGGCCCGGGGCGCGGCGTTCATGGCCGCCAAGCTGGAGGAGACCGTCGATCCCGACGGGCCCGGCGCCGCCCTCGCCCAGCTTCCGACGCCCGTCGACGTCGCGTCGCGCGGCCTCGGCGTCCAGGCGCTCGACTCCCAGGGTGGCGGCCAGCTCGTCAACGTCGTGCTGATCGACGCCAACACCCCGGTGCCGGCCCACGCCGAGCAGACGTTCGGGGCGTCCCGGGCCGACCAGACCGACCTGGAGCTCGTCCTGACCGAGGGCGAGGAGACCGACCTGGACTTCGTGACGGAGCTGGGGCGCACCAAGGGCACGTTCTCCAAGCCGGTGCCGCTCGGCCACCCCGTGACGGTGCGCCTCGAGTACTCGGTCGACCAGCGCATCACCGCCAAGGCGATCGACGGGCACAGCGGCGACCTGCTCTGCGAGCTGGAGGTGAAGTCCGAGACCGCCATCTCCGACGACGAGAAGGCCGCCCTCCTGTCGACGCTGGCGAACACGACGATCGGCTGACCGGTGGCGGACTGGAAGACGCAGAAGGAACCCGCCTCCGCGGCCCGCGCGGACCTCCTCGCGTACTTCGGGATCCCGCCGTCACCCGAGTCCGACCTCGAGAAGAACATCGCGACGAAGCGCCGCAAGTGGGTGCGCCTGGAGACGTCGAACCCCAAGGGCGAGGCGATCGCCAAGCGGGTCGGGGCGACGATCCAGCAGGCGTCGGAGGCCCTGCTCAAGGGTGCCCCGATGCCCACGCCGACCGCCGCGCCGGTCGAGGAACCGGTCGTCCGGGCGACCCTCGTCCCGGTCGAGGACCTGCTCGACCACGTGACCGGCCTGATCATGGGCGGCGACCTGCGCGGCGCCATGGAGATGGCCACCAAGGGCCAGGAGGCCTACCCCGACTCGTGGATCCCGCGCTTCGCCTACGCCCGCGTCGTCGAGGTCGCCTGGGGCGGCGGCGAGCTGGACGACCCCCGCCACCTCGAGGCCGCGATCCGCTCCGCCGAGCGCGCCCTCGCCGAGCGGCCCGACGAGCCCGCGGTGTGGGCGACCACGGCGTCGCTGCTCGGTGCGGCCGGGCGCTACGACCGCCTCGACGAGGTGGTACAGCAGGCGGAACGTCAGCTTTCGGGTCTGCCGGCCGGCATGCACCTGAGCCTGGCGATGGGCCTGCTGTCGCGTGGCGACGTCGAACGCGGGCTCGCGGCCGCGGTCCGCGCCGTCGGTGCCGCGCCCCACGACCGGGCGGCGCGCGGCGACCTGGCCGCGACGATCGTCGAGGTCGCGGCCCGGATGCTCCCGATCTCGTCGTCGGACGTCATGAAGTCGTACGACGAGGCCGTCGCCGTCGCCGCCTGGTGCGCGAGCGGCGTTCCCGAGGCGGAGGCGGCGGTGCTGCCGCACCGGGTGTGGGCGGCGCGGGCGGGCACCCGCGTGTTCGCGGGCAACCACGTGCTCCGCACCGCGCTGGCCACCTACTCGGCGTTCCTGCTGCTGCCGCTGCACACCCGTCTCGGGAGCCGACCGGCGTGGAAGGTGCTCTGGGAGGGCCCCGGCGGGAAGGGCCGGGACGAGGTCTGGACGCTGTGGTCGTTCAACTCGCAGGCCCCCTACGCCTGGCAGGACACGTTCGTGCAGCGGCTCCACCACGCGGGCGGCGCCCGCTTCCCGTGGTGGCACGCCGTGTATCCCGCCGTCTGACCGGCGATCGCGGGCTCAGGGTCCAGCTACGGCTGGGCTCAGGTCCCGGGGACGGCACGGAGGCGACCGGCCACCACCCCGTCGGCGTCGACCTCGACCGTCAGGTGCCAGCGCCCCGCGGGCACGGTGGGCACGACCAGGTCCGTGACGGTGCGGCCAGCCGCCAGGTCGGGGCCCCAGCACTCGATCAGCGGTACCCGGTGGAGATCGGCCGGCACCCGGGGTCTCAGCTCGACGGTCCGCCGCGCCGGCAGCGGCGTGCCGCGTGCGACGACGACCTCGACGTGCGGCCCGCCGGCGAGCGACTCGACACCGACGTCGAGCCCGGCGAGCGCCCGCACCTCGATCTCCCCGTCGCCGATCGCGGCCAGCACCGCCAGCAGCGTGGCCGGCTCGACGACGGCCGGCGGCGCCGCGCCGGACCGGCCCGCGCGTCCGCCCGAGGGCCCGGCCTCACCCGGTCCCGCGGCCTCGCCGGCCACGGCCCGTCGGCCCCGGGCCGCCAGGCGGTCGGCGAGGGCGTCGACCGGCCCCGGCTCGCCGGCCACGGCCCAGCGCCACCGGACCGAGCCGACCGTACCGTCGGCGGCGAGGCCCGTCTCACCGAGCACATCCAGGACCTCGTCGACGAGGTCCTCGGCCCGATCCAGGTCCGGAGCCCAGCGTCGGACCACGTCCGCCCACCCCGACGGCTGCGTCGACCGGGCCCGGCCGACGGTCCACGCGCCCGCGGCGACCCGGTCCGGGCCGTCGACCTCGGGGGCGGCCACCGCGGCGAGCAGGACGTCGGTGCCGAGCCCGCCACCGCCCTGGGCCAGGGTGCGGCCGGCGCGTACGACGGCCACGTCCACCCCGTCGCGTCCCCACCAGGCGCCGACGGTCGGCCCGGACGGGGCCCCTGGTCGCGGGGCGGATGGCCCACCGCGCCTGGAACCCGCGGGGCCGGGCCAGCCGGATCGGCCTGCCTCCGCGTCGCCGGGCACCTCGTTCCGGGGCACCTCGTCACCGGGCGACGGGGACCCCGACGAGGTCGCGGTCGACCTCTCGGCGTCGCGGGCCACCGCCCACGCCACCGCCACCCCCAGATCGACCAGGCGAACCGTCCCGACCCCCGCGCCCCGGACCGCTCGCCGCCATCGATCCCTGACCGCGCTGCCGACCTGCGAGCCGACCCCGACCGTCCAGGGGTGATCCGCGACGTCCACCCCGAGCCGCTCGACGAGGTGGCGGGTCAGCGCCCCCGCCGTGGCGGCCGGATCCCGCCCGGTGCCGGCGTCGAGCACGACCGGCCGACCTCCGGGCCGGACGGCGGTCAGCCGCAGCCCGTCGACCAGCACCGCCACGCTCCCCTCCGACACCCCGGTCACGGTACCGGCGGCCGAGGGGGACGACCGGCCGTCGGACGCCTCCATCCGAACCGCCCCCGGGCCCACCGGGGTGAAAGGAACCGGCGCCCCCGGGGCTTTATCCGATGATGGAGGTCGTGGAGGACGCCCGGGACGCCGGTACCGACGACCGGCAAGCCGACTTCTCGCGCTTCGTCGAACGGTCGGGCGAACGGCTGCGGCAGGCATTCGTCGTCCGGTACGGACCCGAGGTCGGCGCCGACGTCCACGCCGACGTGCTCGCCCGGGCGTGGGCGGACTGGGACCGCGTCTCGGCCATGGCGAACCCGGCTGGCTACCTGTACGTGGTCGGCCGCACCGCGGCGCGCCGCTACCGGCGCTGGGGCCGTCCGCCCCGGTTCGTCGTCGCCGAGCCGGTCCGGTCGCATGACCCCGACCTGTTCCTGAGCCTCGGGCGCCTCACCGAGGCCCAACGGGTCGCCGTCGTGCTGGTGCACGGCTACGGCGCGACCTACCAGGAGGTCGCCGACCTGCTCGACGTGCCCGTCACCTCCGTCACCAACCACGTCCACCGCGGCCTGCGCCGCCTGCGGTCCGACCTGGAGGACCCATGACCGACGATCCGACCGCCGACATGCCCGAGCCGGACGAGGACCTGGGTCGCCGGCTCCGCGCCGGGGCCCGAGCCCTGTCCGCCGCGGCCGATGCCCACCGGCCCGCGGCCGACGCGCACGGGGCCGGCGCCGATCCCCCGGGCCGGCGACCCCGCCGGGTGCGGATGATCGCCGCGGCCGCCGTCCTGGTCGCGGTGGCGGTGGTCGCCACCGTGGCGGTCGCCACCCGGGACGGCGACGATGCCGACCGGGTGATCGCGGACGACGTCGACCGCACCGAGTGCCCGGCGGGGGCCGACGTGATCGCGGTCGAGACCGACACCGGCGCCCGCGACGACCAGTACTTCGACGGATTCCGCAGCGTCGGCGTGCTGCGCACCGACCGCCCCGACGAGGTCACCTACCTGAACG
>JAAYBP010000416.1 GCA_012730075.1 Acidimicrobiales bacterium
AGGACCTCCGCGATCTGGATCGTGTTGAGCGCCGCCCCCTTGCGGAGGTTGTCGTTCGAGACGAAGAGCACGAGCCCGTTGTCGACGGACTGGTCCTTGCGGATCCGCCCCACGTAGGAGGGGTCCGAGCCCGCGGCCTCGAGCGGCGTCGGCACGTCGCTCAGCTCCACGCCGGGGGCGTCGGCCAGGATCTCGCGGGCGCGCTCCGGGGTGATCGGGCGCTCGAACTCCGCGTTGATCGACAGGGAGTGCCCGGTGAACACCGGCACGCGCACGCAGGTGCCCGACACCCGCAGGTCCGGCAGGTCGAGGATCTTGCGGCTCTCGTTGCGGAGCTTCTGCTCCTCGTCGGTCTCGCCGGACCCGTCGTCCACGATCGACCCCGCGAGGGGCACGACGTCGTACGCGATCGGCTTCACGAACTTCTCCGGGGCCGGCATCGTCACCGCACGGCCGTCGAGGGCCAGCTCGGTCGCCTTGTCGCCGGCGGCGGCCACCTGGCTCGCCAGCTCCTCCACCCCCGCCAGCCCGGCGCCGGAGACCGCCTGGTAGGTGCTCACGACCAGCCGCACGAGGCCCGCCTCGACGGCCAGCGGCTTGATGACGGGCATGAACGCCATCGTCGTGCAGTTCGGGTTGGCGACGATGCCCTTGGGGATCGAGTCGAGCGCGTGCGGGTTGACCTCCGCGACGACGAGGGGCACCTCGGGGTCGAGGCGCCACGCCGAGGAGTTGTCGATGACGATCGCCCCCGCCGCGGCGACCTTCGGGGCGTACTCGCGGGAGGTCGCCCCGCCGGCGGAGAACAGCGCCAGGTCGACACCGGAGAAGTCGGCGGTGGCGGCGTCCTCCACCTCGACCTGCTCGCCCTTCCAGGGCAGCGTGGTGCCGGCCGAGCGCGCGGACGCGAAGTACCGGATCCTGCCGACGGGGAAGTCCCGCTCCTCGAGCAGCCGCCGCATCACTCCGCCGACCTGGCCGGTGGCGCCGACGACCGCGACGGTGGGGTTCTGGGGGAGGTCCATGGCCCCCGAGGCTACCGGCCGTGCCCGACCGGGCCCCATCGGCTTCCTGCCCTCCCCGTGCCCCCGCGTCGGGCGCGCGGCGAGGAGGTTGACATCACAACCAGCCGTTGACAAGCATGTCAACCCGTGGGAAGGGAAGGTTGGTCCGACTTGTCGGACGTCATCGGCGCGGGCTCGGGCCCCGTGGCCTGGGTCGCGCTCGTCGTCGTCTCGACGCTCGACGGCGCGACCCGCGCCGACGGCTACGAGCTCGCGCGGCACTGGGTGAGCCTGTTGAGCCACGGGGACCGTGGCTGGGTCGGGACGCTCAACCTCGCGACCTGCGGGGCGGTCCTGCTCCTCGCGTCGGTGGCGATCCACCGACGGTCACGGCTGCTCGGCACGGGTCCCGGCGTGGCGGCCGCGGTGGCGGTGTTCGCCACCACGCTCGTCGTCGCCGCGGCGTTCCCGATGGACCCGACGCCCAACTACCCGCCGGGCGCCGTGGTCCCGGAGCTCATGTCGGTCCCGGCACGGATCCACGCGGTCGCCGGGGTGCTCGCGGTCGGTGCGACGGCGGGCATGTGCCTCGCCGGTCGCGCGGCGCTGCACCAGCTCGGCCGCGATCGGGCGGCGAGGGTCTCGGGGTGGTGCGCCACCGCGTGCGCGGGGATGATCTCCGCCTGCTCGGTGCTCGCCGCCCTGTCACCCTCGCGCTCGTGGGAGGCCGCGGGCGCGGGCGCGTTCCAGCGCGGTGTGGTGGTCGTGGGTGCGGCGTGGATCAGCTGGTACTGGTGGTCGGTGCTGCGCACCCGCCCGGCGGACGAGCCCGTCGTCGACGTGCGCCCCGTCGCGCCGCCCACGCGTGGAGCGCGGGACGTCGTGAGGGGCGGGCGCTGACCGGCGCCCGGCTCAGAACTCGGTCTTGTCGAGCTCGAACACGTCGTGCAGCACCTGCACCGCACGGTCGGTCTGGTCCTCTGCGATCACGCACGAGATGCGGATCGCCGAGGTCGAGATCATCTCGATGTTGATGCCGTTGTCGGCGAGCGTCTCGAACATCGTCGCGGCGACGCCCGGGTTCGACTTCATGCCGGCGCCGATCACGCTGACCTTGCCGATCTCGTGGTCCGCCTCGACCGACGTGGCGCCGATCTCCGCGCGCTTGGCCTCGCAGATCTCCAGCGCCCGGTCCAGGTCCGCGTGCGGCACCGTGAACGAGATGTCGGTGATGCCGCCCTCGGCGACGTTCTGCACGATCATGTCGACGTTGACGTCCGCGTCGGCCAGCCGGCGGAAGAGGTTCGCCGCGATGCCCGGCCGGTCCGGCACGCCGGTCACGGTGACCTTCGCCTCGGAGAGGTCGGCGACCACCGCGCGGATGACGGCCTGTTCCATGTCGGGATCCTCCTCGGTGACCCAGGTGCCGGGCTCCCACGTGAACGCGGAGCGCACGTGCAGCGGCACCCGCTGGCGGTGGGCGTACTCGACGGAGCGCATCGCGGGCTTCGGACAGCCCGCGGCGGTCATCTCGAGCATCTCGTCGAAGGAGATGCGGTGCATCTTGCGGGCCGTCGACACGACGCGGGGGTCGGTGGTGAACACGCCGGACACGTCGGTGTAGAGCTCGCACGCGTCCGCGCCGAGCGCGCTGGCGAGCGCCACCGCGGTGGTGTCGGACCCGCCCCGGCCGAGGAAGGTGACGTCGCGGGCGGTCGACATGCCCTGCGACCCGGCGACCACCGGCACCCGTCCGGCCTCGATCGCCTCCTTCACGCGCTCGGCGCGCACCTCGAGGATCTTCGCGTTCGTGTGGTTCGTGTCGGTGACGAAACCCGCCTGGCTGCCGGTGTAGCTCTCCGCCTCGATCCCCACCGCGGCGAGCGCCATCGACATCAGCGCGACGGCCTTCCGCTCCCCCGCGGTGATCAGCATGTCCATCTCGCGCCCGGGGCGGACGTCGGACACCTCGCTGGCCAGCCGGAGCAGCTCGTCGGTCTCCTTGCCCATGGCCGAGACCACCAGCACGACGTCGTCGCCACGCCGGCGGCAGCGCAGCACGTGGTCGGCGACCTCCCGGATCCGGTCGGGATCGGCCACGGAGGTGCCACCGAACTTCTGGACGAGGAGGGCCACGGGCGAAAGGTAACACCGGCCGTGCGGGCCACCGGCCCCGCCCCGTCACGCGACGGGTCGCGTTGGTCACAGCAGGTGGTTGGCTACCCTGCGCAGCCGTGGGAACGAACGCGGACAAGCGGGCCCGGCAGGCGGCGAACCGCAACCGCCTGGAGCAGGCCCGGCGGCAGGTGGAGGCCGAGGCCCGGCGCCGGCGGACGATCGGCATCGTCGCCGGGCTGCTGGCACTGGCGGTGGTGATCGTCGGCATCGTCCTCGCGACCGGTGACGGCGACGGCGACGGCGGCGAGGAGGCGGAGGTCCCCACGACCGACGCGCCGGCCACCAGCGAGGCACCCGTGGACACCACCCCCGCCGCGGAGCTGCCGGCCCCGCCCGAGGGGATCACGCTCACCGAACCGACCGAGTGCCCGCCCCCCGAGGGCGCCGAGCAGCGCGTGCAGGTGTTCGCCGGCCCACCCCCCGAGTGCATCGATCCCGACGCCACCTACACGGCGACGTTCACCACCAGCCACGGCGAGTTCACCGCCACGCTGGACGCCGAGGCGGCGCCCGGGACGGTCAACAACTTCGTCGTGCTCGCCAGGTACCGCTACTACGACGGCGTGCCGTTCCACCGGATCGTGCGGGACTTCGTCATCCAGGCCGGCGACGGTGACGGCGAGCCGTGGGGCAGCAACGACCTCGGCTACACGATCGACGACGAGCTGCCCGACAGCCCGGACGCGTACACCGACTACTCGCTCGCGATGGCCAACGCCGGGCCGAACACCAACGGCAGCCAGTTCTTCGTCGTGCTGCCCGGCGGCGGCGCCGGCCTCGGACCGGCCTACTCCCGCTTCGGCGAGGTGACCGAGGGCCGCGACGTGATCGACCGCATCGGGGCGCTCGGCAACGACATGGAGGACCCGACCGAGGTCGTGCTCATCGAGCGGGTCACGATCACCGAGTCCTGATCCGCCGGGCCCGGCCCCCGGCGCCGGGCCCGGCCCCGGCGCCGGCCCGCTCGGTCAGGCGCCCTCGGCGGGGTTGAGGGCCGCGGGCAGGGCGGAGAGCCCCACGCGCTCGCCGGCGAGGAAGACGTGGACCTCCCCGGCGCCCTCCACCCGCCACTCGCGCTCCGGTGACCGGATGAGCGCCGTCGCCTCCTCGATGCCGACGACCGGGAGCTCGGGGTTGGCGAGCTCCACCGTCCGGTGCCACTTGTCGGCCGACCACTGGTTGCAGCGGGGCACGATCGTCATCGTGGTCACGAGGTCGAGCCCGACCGTGAACGCGCCGCCGCGGCTGTCGACCATGTGGCTGCACAGCACCGCGGCCGCCTCACCGGCCACGGCGACGACCGCGCCCGCGTCCCAGGCGCCGACGAGCGCGTCGAGCAGCGGCGAGTCCTTCAGCACCGAGCGCAGGTGCATCGGCGAGCCGCCGGTGACGTACACCGCCGGCGCGTCGGCGGCGCGTGCCGCGAGCTCCGGGTCGAGCGCGTCGGGCCGCCGGTACACGGGCAGCTCCTCGACCTCGACGCCCATCGACCCGAACCAGTCGCGGGCGCGCTCGATCGTCGCCCGGGGGTTCTCGTAGGCCAGCGCGGTCGGCAGGAGCGCGACCCGGCCGACGCCGCCGACGAGCCCACGGTCGAAGCTGCACCCGTCGGTGAACTCCCGACCGCCCACGAACGCCAGCGGCCCGCTCACCGTCCTCGCTCCATTCGCTGTGATCCTCCGGTCGGTCGGCGCGGTCGTTCCGCTCCCCCACGCTACGCAGCCGCGGACCGTGCCACGACCACGGGGCGCCGGATCCTTGTCGCCCGGAGGTTACCTGTGAGTAACATCGCCGCCCATGAGGATCGAACGTGTGGGAATCGTGGGCTCCGGGATCATGGGATCGGGGATCGCGGAGGTCGCCGCGAAGGCGGGGCTCCAGGTGGTCCTGCGCTCCCGCAAGCAGGCCACCGCGGACGCGATGCTGGCCTCGCTGGAGAAGTCGCTGGCGAAGCAGGTGGACCGCGGCAGGATCGAGCAGTCCGAGGCGGACGCCGTGCGCGGCCGCGTCAGCGCGACCGAGCAGCTGGCGGACCTGGCCGACTGCGACCTGGTCATCGAGTCCGTCGTCGAGGACCTCGAGGTCAAGCGGGGCCTGTTCACCGAGCTCGACGGCATCGTGAAGCCCGACGCGATCCTCGCCACCAACACCTCGACCCTGCCGGTGGTCGAGATGGCGATGGCGACGAACCGCCCCGACAAGGTGTGCGGCATCCACTTCTTCAACCCGGCCCCGGCCATGTCGCTGGTCGAGGTCGTCGCGCCGCTCACCGCGTCCGACGCCACGATCGAGGCCGCCCGCGCCTTCGCCGAGCAGTGCGGCAAGGACCCGGTGCAGGTCAAGGACCGGGCCGGCTTCATCGTGAACGCGCTGCTGTTCCCCTACCTGAACAACGCCGTGCGCATGCTGGAGAACGGCACCGCCTCCGCCGAGGACATCGACGCGGCGATGAAGGGCGGCTGCAACTTCCCGATGGGGCCGCTGGCGCTGCTCGACCTGGTCGGCCTCGACACGTCGCTCGCGATCCTCGACGCGCTGTACGAGGAGTTCCGCGACCCGAACTACGCCGCGGTGCCGGTGCTGCGCCGCATGGTCGCGGCGGGCCACCTCGGCCGGAAGTCCGGGCGGGGCTTCTACGACTACTCGGCGAAGTAGGTCGTACGCTCGATGGCGTGCCCGTCGAGCCACCGCCGACGCAGTGGGTGTTCCCTTC
>JAAYBP010000417.1 GCA_012730075.1 Acidimicrobiales bacterium
GGACCGGGCGGCCGGTGGAGCGGGCTCGGTGCCCGGCCGGGCGGGGCTCAGCCGCCCGAGTGGTCCATGGTCGAGTGGTCGACCTCGGGGGCGACCTGGGAGTGCTCCATCGCCGCCATCGACCCGCCGATGTGGCAGAGGTCGTTCGGGTCCCAGACGGTCCCGCCGCTCTTGATGCACGGGATCATCCCCGCGTACACGTCGGGCGTGTAGTGCATGCCCTCGGTGCTCCAGACGTGGAGCATGTAGTAGTTCGACAGGTTCACGTTGACGCCGCCGACGTTGGTGCACGCGCTGTCGCTCATGTTGAACCCGATCTGCTGGGCATCGCTGTAGCGGTGGCAGATCCACGGGTGGTGGTGCCACCAGTCGTTGTTGCCCGGGAAGCCCTCGGGCGGCAGGCCGGTGTCGGTGCGGACGTAGTAGTCGAAGCCGACGAGGCGGGCGTTGGGCCCGTTGCCGTCGAACTGGAGCACGTCGGGCCGGGTCGGGTCGAACACCCCGTCGAGGCCGACCGCGTCGAGGATCGGGTCGTGCCGGTCGAACTCCGGGTCGACGAGCATCGCCGGCGTGACTCCGCCGCGGACGTTGTGCGTGCCCATGCCGGGGAAGTACGGCGTGACCCGCACCCAACCGTCGGCCGCGGCGGCCGCCTGGGTCGGCCACTGCGAGACCCATTCGTTGGCCTCGTCGATCCACTGGGAGAGCTGGTGGCACTGGGCCCAGGTGAGCGGCGACTTGTGGGTGCCGGCGTACCAGTCGACGTTGCCGGAGGCGGGGCCGTCGGTGACGGGGATCTCCTCGGTGGGGTTGCACCACCACGGCACCGGTTTGCCGTTGTCCTGGTTCTGCTGGGCCAACGCCGCGAAGCGACACGACGAGGCGACGAGGACGAGGACGGCGGCGACGGCGACGAGCCGGAACTTGGGCATGAGGGGAACCCCCTGGGAGGCGATGGACCGGACCGTACATGCTGCTGTGCCCGCCGTCACCTGACGCGTCCGCTCGTGCGCTCGGGCGGTGGGGCGTGGTGATGCCAACCTGGGTCGGTGCCCGCCGGTCGCTACGCCCCCAGCCCCACCGGCCTCCTGCACCTCGGGAACCTCCGGACGGCGCTGGTGGCCTGGCTCGCCGCCCGCCGGGACGGGTCGGCGTTCCGGCTCCGGAGCGACGACCTGGACCCCGCCGCCCGCCCCGAGTTCGAGGCCGAGCAGCTCGCCGACCTGGCCGCGCTCGGCCTCGAGTGGGACGGGCCCGTCGTCCGCCAGTCGCAGCGTCGACCGCGGTACGAGGAGGCGATCGCGACGCTGGTCGAGGCGGGCGCCACCTATCCCTGCTACTGCACCCGGAGCGAGATCCGGGAGGCGACGCGGGCCCCGCACGGCGAGGCGCCCGACGGTGCGTACCCGGGCACGTGCCGCGATCTGACCGACGCCGAGCGGGCCGGGCGGGAGCGCGACGGCCGCCCCCCGGCGCTGCGGCTGCGGGCCGACGGCGTGACCCAGGGCGTCGTCGACCACAACCTGGGCCGGACGATCGGCGTCGTCGACGACTTCGTCCTCCGCCGCAACGACGGCCTCCCCGCGTACAACCTGACCACCGTGGTCGACGACGCGGCGATGGACGTCGAGGAGGTCGTCCGGGGCGACGACCTGTGGAGCTCGACGCCCCGGCAGGCCTACCTCGCCACGATGCTCGGCCTCCCGGTCCCCGCCTACCTGCACGTGCCGCTCGTGCTGGGTCCCGACGGCGCGCGCCTGGCCAAGCGGCACGGTGCGGTGACCCTCGCCGACCGCCTCGCCGCCGGTGAGTCGCCCGACGACGTCCGCGCCCGGTTGGCGGCGTCGCTCGGGCTCGTCGGCGCCGGCGACGACGCGTCGCCCGGCGCCCTGCTCACCCGGTTCGACCCGGGTCGCCTACCCCGGGAGCCCTGGACGTTCGACGGCTGAGCGTCCCGGGCGCGACGCGTCCCGGGCGCGACACGGCCCGGGCGCGAGGAGCCCGGGCCGGTTCGTCGGATCGTTGCGGGGTGGGTCGGCTACTTCTCCGCCTGGTCGGCGATCTTGTCGACGGCGCCCTTGGCTGCGTCGGCCGCCTTGTCGATCTTGTCGGTGTGCTTGCCGCCGGTCTTGTCGTCGACGAAGTCGGCCGCCTTGTCGATGCCGTCGTTCACCTTGTCGGCGTTGTCGGCGACGGCGTCCTTGGCCTTGTCGACGCCGTCCTCGGCGCTCTTCTTGAAC
>JAAYBP010000063.1 GCA_012730075.1 Acidimicrobiales bacterium
ACGAGTTTTCCTCCGACCCCGTTCGTGCGCGGCGGTAGGCTCGCCGCCACGCATCGCCGCCCGGCACCCCGGCCGGCGTCCGGTGCGGAGGACCCCTTGGCGTCGACCCAGCTGAAGATCGAAGTCCCGGGCAACCACCTGATGGCGCCGCTCGTCGGTCCCCACGACGAGCACCTGCGCATCATCGAGGCGGCGTTTCCCGGTACCCGCGTCGTCGTGCGCGGCAACGAGTTCGCCATCGAGGGCGACGACGCCGGAGAGGTGGCCCGCCTCGTCGACGAGCTCGTCGCGCTCGTCGAGAAGGGCGAGACCCTCGAACCGGCGACCCTCGTCCGCACGATCGACATGGTGCGGGCCGACGAGCGACCGTCGGAGGTGCTCACCGACGAGGTCCTGCGCGCCGGGCGAGGCCGGTCGGTCAAGCCCAAGACCGCGGGTCAGAAGCGCTACGTCGACGCGATCCGCGACAACACCGTCACGTTCGGGCTGGGTCCCGCGGGCACCGGGAAGTCCTGGCTGGCGGTCGCCACCGCCGTGCAGCACCTCCAGGACAAGTCGGTCGACCGCATCATCCTCACCCGGCCCGCGGTCGAGGCGGGGGAGCGGCTCGGCTTCCTGCCCGGCGACCTGATGGCCAAGGTCGACCCGTACCTGCGGCCGCTGTACGACGCCCTCCACGACATGGTCGGCCCCGAGGGCGCCAACCGGCTGCTCGAGCGGGGCGCGGTCGAGGTGGCGCCGCTCGCGTTCATGCGGGGCCGCACCCTCAACGCCAGCTTCATCATCCTCGACGAGGCCCAGAACACGACCCCCGAGCAGATGAAGATGTTCCTGACCCGCATCGGGTTCGGATCCAAGGCGGTCGTCACCGGCGACACGACGCAGGTCGACGTGGCGGGCGGGCGCAGCGGCCTCGAGGGGCTGGAGGCGACGCTCGGCGCGATCGACGGCCTGGCGTTCGTCCACCTCGACCGGCGTGACGTGGTCCGCCACCGGATCGTGAGCGACATCGTCGACGCCTACGACCGCGCCGCGGCGGCCGCGACCCGCGGCCGGACGGGCCGGGGCGAACGACGACGGTGACCGACGCGGGCCTCCGGGGCGGGGCGGACGGGACATCGACGGGCGGCACCGCCCCAGCCGGCGCCTCGGCCGTCGGCGTGGTCGTCGACCTCACCGTCGATCCCGACGACCCGGTCGACGGGGAACGCTGGGCGGCCCTGCTCGCCGCCGTCCTCCGCACCGAGGGGGTCGCGCCCGGCGCGTCGGTCGGGCTCGCGTTCGTCGACGTCGCATCGATGGCCGGGCTCAACGCCGAGCACATGGGCGGCGACGGCCCGACCGACGTGCTCGCCTTCCCGATCGACGGCCTCGAGGCCGAGGGTCCCACCGCCGGGCGCCCGGCGGGCATCGTCGGCGACGTAGTCGTGTGCCCGGCGGTCGCGGCCGCCAACGCGCCGGGCCACGCCGGGTCGGTCGAAGACGAGATCGCGCTCCTCGTGGTGCACGGTGCGCTCCACCTCATCGGCCACGACCACGCCGACCCGGTCGAGCGCGAGGCGATGCGCGTCCGTGAGCGGGCCCTGCTCGCCGCCCACCACGGTGCGCTCGCCGGCGATCCGTGGGCCGACCCCGCCGAACCGGCGGACCCGGCCGTCCCGACGGATCCGGCCGACCCGACGGATCCGGCCGGACCGGCGGTGCCGAGCGACCCGGTCGAACCGGCCGAACCGGTGGTCCCGGTCGTCCGGGACGCGTCGGCGGGGGAGGTCTGAGGTGAGCGCACGGGAGGTCGGTCTCCTCGTCGCGGTCCTGGTGCTGCTGCTCGCCCAGGTGTTCCTCGCCCTGGCCGAGACCGGCCTCACCCGCATGACCCGGGCCCGGGCCACCGCCCTGCGCGAGGACGGCCGGCGCGGCGCCCGCTCGCTCCTCTGGCTCGTCACCCATCCCGAGGAGTTCATCAATCCGCTGCTCCTGGTCGTGCTGATCGTCCAGTCGGCGCAGACCGCGCTCACCACGCTGCTCGCCGACTCGCTGTTCGGCGCGGCGGGCGTCGCCGTCGCCCTGTTCGTCAACGTCGTCGTCGTGTTCGTCGTCGCCGAGGCCGCCCCCAAGACGTGGGCGGTGCAGAACCCCGAACCGGCCGGCCTGTTCGCCGCCCGGCCGGTCCGGTTCCTCACCCGGCTGTGGCCGCTGCGGATGGTGTCGCGGGCGCTGATCGGGTTCACCAACGTCGTGCTGCCGGGCAAGGGCCTGGCCAAGGGCCCGTGGGTGTCGGAGGACGAGCTGCTCGCCCTCGCCGCCGAGGCGGCCGAGGCGGAGGCGATCGAGGACGAGGAGCGAAACCTGATCCGCCGCATCCTCGAGTTCGGCGACACGATCGTGCGGACCGTGATGGTGCCGCGCACCGACATGATCGGCGTGCCGGCCGACTTCCGGGCGGTCGACACGATGGAGGTCGTGCTCCTCAACGGGTACAGCCGCATCCCGGTCTACGACGCCGAGAAGGGGGTCGACG
>JAAYBP010000418.1 GCA_012730075.1 Acidimicrobiales bacterium
CCACCGAGATCTCCTCGGTGCCGGGCAGCGAGGTCCAGCTGATGGACGTCTCGCCGAAGCAGATCGTCTCGGTCGCCACCTCGCTCATCCCGTTCCTCGAGCACGACGACGCCAACCGGGCGCTGATGGGCGCCAACATGCAGCGCCAGGCCGTGCCGCTGCTGCGGGCCGAGGCGCCGTTCATCGGCACCGGCATCGAGGGCAAGGCCGCCCGCGACGCCGCCGACATGGTCATCGCCACCGACGCCGGCGTCGTCACCGAGGTCGACGGCACCCACATCACCGTCGAGTACAAGTCGAAGGGCCGCAAGGTCTACCGGCTCCAGAAGTTCGAGCGGTCGAACCAGGACACCTGCATCAACCAGCGCCCGGTGGTCCGCGAGGGCGACAAGATCGCCGCCGGCGACATCCTCGCCAACGGCCCCAGCACCGACAACGGCGAGCTGGCGCTCGGCAAGAACCTGCTGGTCGCGTTCATGCCGTGGGAGGGCTACAACTTCGAGGACGCGATCATCCTCAGCGAGCGGCTCGTCAAGGACGACGTGCTCACGTCGATCCACATCCACGAGCACGAGATCGACGCCCGCGACACCAAGCTGGGCCCCGAGGAGATCACCCGCGACATCCCGAACCTGAGCGAGGACATCCTCGCCGACCTCGACGAGCGGGGGATCATCCGCATCGGCGCCGAGGTCGACGGCGGCGACGTGCTCGTCGGCAAGGTCACCCCCAAGGGCGAGACCGAGCTCACCCCCGAGGAGCGCCTGCTGCGCGCCATCTTCGGCGAGAAGGCCCGCGAGGTGCGCGACACCTCGCTCAAGGTGCCCCACGGCGAGTCGGGCAAGGTCATCGACGTCCGCGTGTTCACCCGCGAGGGCGGCCACGAACTGCCCCCCGGCGTCAACGAGCTGGTGCGGGTGTACGTCGCCCAGAAGCGCAAGATCAGCGTCGGCGACAAGTTGGCCGGCCGCCACGGGAACAAGGGCGTCATCAGCCGGATCCTGCCGATCGAGGACATGCCGTTCCTCGCCGACGGCACCCCGGTCGACGTGATCCTCAACCCGCTCGGCGTCCCGTCCCGCATGAACGTTGGCCAGGTGCTGGAGTCGCACCTCGGCTACGCGGCCCGCTGGGGCTGGGACGGCGCCGACGGCAAGCCCGGCGCGGGCGAGGCTCCCGTCCGGGGCACCGAGGCCAAGACCCGGCCCACCACCCGGGCGTCCACGCTCATCGCCACGCCGGTGTTCGACGGCGCCCAGTGGGACGAGGAGGACAAGGCCAACAAGCACCTGACCATCCAGCAGGCGCTCACGAACCTGCACCCCGAGTCGCCCCACCCCGAGTACGGCGAGGGTGGCCGGATGATCCGCCCCGACGGCAAGGCCCAGCTCTACAACGGCCGCACCGGCGAGGCCTACGACCGTCCGGTGACCGTCGGCTACATGTACATCCTCAAGCTGGCCCACCTGGTCGACGACAAGATCCACGCCCGGTCGACCGGCCCGTACTCGATGATCACCCAGCAGCCGCTCGGCGGTAAGGCCCAGTTCGGTGGCCAGCGCTTCGGCGAGATGGAGGTGTGGGCGCTCGAGGCGTACGGCGCGGCCTACTGCCTCCAGGAGCTGCTGACGATCAAGTCCGACGACGTGCTCGGCCGGGTGAAGGTCTACGAGGCCATCGTCAAGGGCGAGAACATCCCCGAGCCCGGCATCCCCGAGAGCTTCAAGGTGCTCATCAAGGAGATGCAGGCCCTGTGCCTCAACGTCGAGGTCCTCGCCAAGTCCGGCGAGGAGATCGAGATGCGCGAGCTCGACGAGGACGTGTTCCGCACCGCCGAGGAGCTCGGCATCGACCTGTCCCGCCCCGAGCGCGGCTCCGACGACGACGACGACCGGCGCGCCGGCGTGGTCCGTTGATGGCCGCCCCCGCCCGCCGCCCCGCCACCCAGACCTCCGTCCACCCGCTGCCCACCCGACGGGGTGGGGAAAGGACCTCCCGCTGATGCTGGATGTCAACGACTTCGACCAGCTGAAGATCGGCCTCGCCACCGCGGACAGCATCCGCACCTGGTCCAACGGCGAGGTCAAGAAGCCCGAGACCATCAACTACCGCACGCTCAAGCCGGAGAAGGACGGGCTCTTCTGCGAGAAGATCTTCGGTCCCACCAAGGACTGGGAGTGCTACTGCGGCAAGTACAAGCGGGTGCGCTTCAAGGGCATCATCTGCGAGCG
>JAAYBP010000419.1 GCA_012730075.1 Acidimicrobiales bacterium
CCCTGCTCGTCGGCGAGGCGATCGTGCGCCTGCTGCGCGCCGGCGACGACGGGTCGGGGTGGCTGCTCGTGCTCGACGACCTCCAGTGGGCCGACGCCGACACGCTCGCCGTCGTCGAGTTCCTGGCCGACACGCTCACGGGCGAGTCGGTGCTGTGCGTGGTCAACGTCCGCGCCGACGGCACCGCGCCGTCCGGCCAGGAGGTGGTCGCGCGCCTCCGGGATCGACGGGCGCGCGTCATCGAGCTGACGCCGATCGACGAGGAGGGCGTGGTGGCGATGGCCGCCGCCTGCCTCGGCCGCGACCTGCCGTCCGACGACCTCGGGGCCTTCATCCAGTCGCAGTCGGAGGGCTCGCCGCTGTACGTCGAGGAGCTGCTGGCCGGGCTGGCGTCGGCCGGGCGGCTCGTCGACGGACCCGACGGCTGGGTCGTCAGCGGGGAGCTCGAACGCCGGGCGCCGGCGAGCATCGCCGACTCGGTGCGGGCCCGTCTCGCCGCCATAGGCGCCGAGGGACGAACCGTCCTGGCGGCGGCCGCCGTCCTCGGCCGCCGGTTCGACTGGGAGCTGCTCACCGAGATCGCCGCCGTCGACGACACCGTCCTCGGTGACGTGTTGCGCGACGCCGTCACCGTGCAACTGGTGGCGGTCGAGGCCGGCGACTTCGTGTTCCGCCACGCGCTGATCCACCAGGCCGTGCTCGACGAGCTGCTGCCGCCCGAGACCGCGGCCCTGGCCCGGCGGGCGGTGACCGCGATCGAGCGGGCCCACCCGGACCTCCCCGACGAGTGGTGTGAGCGGGCCGCCTCGCTCGCCGAGGCGGCCGGCGACCTCGATCGCGCCGGCGTCCTGCTCATCGAGTGCTCTCGTCGCAGCACCCGCCGCGGCGCGTTCTCGACCGCCGCGCAGACGCTGGACCACGCCCGGAGGATCGCTCCCGTCCCGACGCGCCGTCTCGTGGAACAGGAGCTGGTGTCGGTGTGGCCGCGCGTCGGACGCGCCGGTGACGCGGTCGTGCTCGGCTCCGAGATCCTCGCGAGGGTGCCGGACACCGACTCGGACCCGGTCGACCGGCTCGAGCTGCTCAACGCGGTCGCGGTCGCGGCGCTGGCGATCGGAGACATGGAGGCCGCCGCCGCCTCCGCGGCCGCGGCCACGGAGCTCGCCGACCCGACCGATGCCGCGACGCTGGGGCGGGCCGAGGCGCTCGCGGCCCGCGTCGCGGTCGAGCGCGGATTCACGGACGAAGCGACCCGTCTCGCGACGTCGGCGCTGGACCACGCAGCGGAGGCCGGCCGGGCCGACATCGAGTGCGACGCGCTCGAGGTGCGCGGCCGGGCCACCGACGACTTCATCGAACGGATCGGGTGGTTCGAACGTTGGCGCGACGTCGCCGAAGCCGCCGGCCTCACGGCCCGCCGGCTACAGGCCGAGTTCAGTGCCGCGACCATCTCCGCCGTGCGCGGCGACGGCGATCGCCTGCGCCGCCAGCGCGATCTCGCCGCCTCGTACGGAGCCGTCGACGCGGCGACCAACGCCGACCTGATCATCGCGGACCTCGCCCTGATCGCGCTCGACGACGAGACCTGCCTCGACGCCGCCCAGCGGTGCGTGGAGGCGAGCCGTCGGTTCGGCCTCGCCACGCTGCCGGTGGCTCTGCTCTGGCTCGCCGGCGCCCACGCGATCGGCGGACGAGGCGACCAGATGGACGCGATCCTCGCGGAGGCGACCGAGATCTCCGGCGGCGACCCGCGGATCGCCGCCGACGAGCTCGGCCGGGTCCGGTCGACGTGGGCCTTCCTGCGAGGTGATCGCGATGGGTTCCGCGACGTGCTCGACCGGTCGGTCGAGCTCACTCGCGAGGCGCCGAGCACCAGCTCGGTGTTCGCCGGTCGGCTGCACTGGCTGCTGCTCCAGGCGAGCGAGGCGGACGACTGCGGTGACGCCGCCCGCGCGCAGGTGGCCGACCTCGCGTCAGCCCCCGCCCTCGGCAGCATCTACGGCTGGTCGGAAGCGATCGCCAGCGGTCGCCGAGGTGACGCCACGGCCGCGATGGCCGCGTTCGAACACCACGCGTCGACGCTCCCGGGCACGACGGCCTCGTGGGGCGGAGTGCAGGTCGCCCGCCTGCTCGTCGCCGAGGCCGCCCTCCGGGACGGGTGGGGTGAGCCGGTCCCGTGGATCAGGGAGTTGGAGGCCTGGTTCTTCGAGCACCGCCTCGAGCGCGTGGCCCGCGACTGCCGATCGCTGCTGGGGCAGGCCGGCGAACCGGTGCCGCGACGTCGCAGGGGCCAGGCGCCGGTCCCGCCTCAGCTACGGGCGCTCGGCATCACGGGACGCGAGCTGGAGGTGCTGCTGCTGGTCGCCCAGCAACGTTCCAACCGCGACATCGCCGAGCAGCTGTTCCTCTCGGTGCGCACCGTCGAACACCACGTCGCCAGCCTGTTCACCCGCACCGGGGTGCGCGATCGGAGCCAGCTCGTCGACTTCGCGGCGCTGGCCTGACCAGGGGCGATCCGCCTTGGACCACACGTCGGCCGCCGGGTGGACCACCGTGTCTGGCCCACCCCGTGGTGGTGCACCGCTAAGTCCGTAGTGACCACCGATTCGCCGGACGGGGGGTGAGCGCATCATGACGACATCGAAACGGCACCCGCCCCGGATGAAGGGAGAACACGATGTCCGAGCTCATCGCCCGCTGACCCAGAACGGTGACGAGTCGTCACCTACATCGACTGGCCGACCCGGTGGACCGACCGCCGGGTCGGCCACGTTCCCGCCCTCGTGCTCCTCGCCGAACCCGAGGCCCGCCCCGACCGAACACACCCACCCCTGGAGACCCTCATGAAGCAGCCCCTCGACCACGACAGCGTCAGCCTCCGGATGGCGGCGACGCCCGACGACGTGTACGCCGTCGTCTCCGACGTCACCCGGACCCCCGAGCTCAGCCCCGAGATCATCGATTGCACCTGGCTCGACGGGGCCACCGGGCCCGCCGTCGGCGTCCGGTTCAAGGCCCGCAACAAGGTCCCGAACCGGCCGGCGTGGCACAACAAGCCGGTGATCACCGAGGCCGAGCCCGGACGCCGGTTCCGCTTCGCCCGCACCGAGCCGTTCTCGGGAACCGTCGAGTGGACCTACGACCTCGCTCCCGACGGCGACGGCACGCTGGTCACCGAGTCCTACGAGGTGACCAAGCCGCTGAGCCCGGTCGGCTGGTTCGTGATCGGCGTGCTCTTCGCCCGCAAGGATCGGCGCACCGACCTGCACGTCGGCATGGAGAAGACGCTCGAACGACTCCGGGAGACGGTCGAGCAGGACGACCCGGCCGTCCCCGCCCGCTGAACCACAGGAGGTGCCTGGAGGCCGAGCCGACAGGCGAGGCCGACCCAGCAAGCACGGCACCGCAAGTTCCGAGCGCAGCGAGGAATCCGTCTCGCGACGACGCTCGCTTTCCGCCAACGCTCCTGGCACCTCGTGTGGTTTGGCACCTCGTGTGGTTTTGGCGGGGTCGCTAGGGGTGGTCGCCAGGGTCGACGCGGTAGTTGAGCATCACGACGCCGGTCGACGTCGGCGTGGCGTCAACCAGGTCCAGGCGCTGCGGGGAGGGGAGGTCCCGGAACAGGCGCTTCCCGGTCCCGAGCAGCAGGGGGTGCAGGAAGATCCGGTAGTCGTCGACGAGGTTCAGCTTCATCAGGTCGTGGACGAGCACGCCGCTGCCCAGCACCGCGATCGATCCTTCGCCCTCCTCCTTGAGCGAGCGCACCCCGCGCTCGAGGTCGTCGCCCAGGCCCTGCGACCCGGACCACGGGAAGTCGTCGAGCGTGCGGGTCGCGACGTACTTCGGGGTCGCGTTCAGGTGGGCGGCCATCGGGTTGCTGTCGGGCTGGTGGGGCCAGAACGCGAGCATCTTCTCGTAGGTCCTACGCCCGAAGAGGTACGCGGTGGTGTCGCCGAGACCCTCGCCGGCGGCCTTCATCTGGATCTCGTCCCGGTAGGGAGCGCCCCAGCCACCGTGGGCGAACCCACCGTCGCGGTCCTCGTCCGGTGAGCCCAGGCCCTGCATGACCCCGTCGAGGGTCACGAACTCGATCACGACCAGTCTGCGCACACGATGCTCCTTCCGAGAGGCGGACGACGTCGCCGAGACGCCCCGGTCGACCTTGCTCCATCCTCACCCGACGACGGGTCACCGCGCTCGCCGACTCGACTCCGTCCGCCGGCCTGGCGATGGCGCCGTCGCCGGTAGCGTCACGAGCTTCCGCGTCGCAGTCCGATCGGGTGGTGCTCCATGTCGTGTCCGAACCTCCAGGCTCCCCGTCGTGTGTTCGTGGCGACCGTGGCCGTGGTCGCGCTCGTGGTGACCGCGTGCGGTGGGTCGGGGGATCCGTCGACGGCATCCACCACCGGGTCATCGCCCACCGATTCCTCCGCCGCGCCCGGCCCCGACGAAGGCGCCGTGGACCTGGGGCCCACGAGGGCCATCGATCCCGACGATGCTCCACTCGCCGACGCCAACGGGCCGGGACCCGCCGTCGACGGTGGGCTCTACGACGTGCCCGATCCACTCCCGGCCGGCGCGCCCGGCGAGGTGATCGCGTCCGAGCCGCTCACCGACCTCCACCCGTCGCTCGGGGACATCTCCGGCCAGCGCTTCCTCTACCACTCGACCGACGCCACCGGAGCCGACATCGCGGTGTCCGGCGCGGTCTTCCAGCCCCCCGGTTCCCCGCCGGCAGGGGGTTGGCCCGTGGTCGCCTGGGCCCACGGCACCATCGGGGTGGCCGACACCTGTGCCCCGTCGCGTTGGAGCGACTTCTACGAGTACGGCGACTACCTGAGCGCCCTGACCGGTCACGGCTTCGTGGTGGTGGCCACCGACTACGAGGGACTGGGCACGCCCGGCGACCACCCCTACCTCGACGCGGAGGCCGAGGCCCGGGGGGTGGTCGACTCGGTCAAGGCGGTCCACCACCTGATCCCCGACGTCACCGACGCCTGGGTCTCGATCGGACATTCCCAGGGAGGCCAGGCCGCGCTGGTGGCCGGTCAGTACGCCCAGGATCCGGACCTCCCCCTCGCCGGCGTGGTCGCGATCGCTCCGGCCAGCTCCCTCGAACTGCTGCCCCTGGC
The DNA here is from genome assembly GCA_012730075.1 of Acidimicrobiales bacterium. Classification (GTDB taxonomy): domain Bacteria; phylum Actinomycetota; class Acidimicrobiia; order Acidimicrobiales; family Iamiaceae; genus Iamia. The sequence goes on from JAAYBP010000419.1 coordinate 5,133, forward strand.
CCTCACCGGCAGCCCGGAACAGGGCTACCTGGCCTTCGCCGCCGCCGGGATCGTGGCCACCGACCCGACCGTCGAACTGGCCGACCTCATGGGCCCCGACGCCCTCGCCGTGTCCGAGGTGCTCGACCACGGGTGCTGGTACGAGGTGATGGCCGCCTTCGTCGACGTCGACCCCGCTCAGCTGAGCCCGGTCACCGACGCCGGCCGGGCGGCAGTCGACGCGTACCTGGGCCGCAACGAGCCGGCGACCAGCCCGATCGACGCGCCGGTGCTGTTGGTGCAGGGCGGGGCCGACGACACCGTCCCCGAGGCCATCACCGGTCTGCTCCGAGACCGGCTGTGCGGCCACGGGACCGTCACCGCCATGGAGGTCTACGCGGGCCTCGGCCACGACGCGGTGCTCGTCCCGTCGCTCGACGACACCGTCGCGTGGATCCAGGCGCGCTTCGCCGGCACCGCGCCCGCCGACGGCTGCTCCACCGGGGCCGGCTAGCGCGACGGCCACCCCGGCGCCTCGACCGGGCTGGCTGGGCGCGGCCGCGAGCGACGGCGACGGCGAGGGCGACGGCGACGGCGACGGCGACGGCGACACCTACGCTTCCCGGATGCGTGACGCGGACACCGACGCCGGCCCCGAGCAGCCCGCCGGGCCGGCCCCGGGAACGAGGATCCATTCGTTCACCGACGACGCGCTGGGAACCGACGACGCCGTGGCGCTGGCGGCACGGGTGCGTTCCGGCGACGTCAGCCCCGACGAGCTGGTCGCCGCGGCGATCGCCCGGGCCGAGAAGGTGGACGCCGCCCTCCACGCGGTCGCGACGCCGATGTACGACCGACCCCGCACCGGCTCCCGGCCCACCGCGCCGCTCTACGGCGTGCCCGCGTTCCTGAAGGACAACCGCGACCTGGCCGGTGAGCCGACCAACAACGGCAGCGAGGCCTACGTCGCCCGCCCCGCGGAGTCCGACGCCCCGATCGCCCGCCAGTTCCTGTCGACGGGGCTCACCGTCATCGGCAAGTCCCGCATGCCCGAGTTCGGTCTGAACGCTTCCACCGAGTTCATGACCGGCGAGCCCACCCGCAACCCGTGGGACCTCGCGTACTCCGTCGGCGCGTCTTCGGGCGGGTCGGCGGCGCTGGTCGCGGCCGGTGTCGTCCCGATCGCCCACGCCAACGACGGCGGCGGCTCCATCCGCATCCCCGCCGCGGCCGCCGGACTGGTCGGCCTCAAGCCCAGCAGGGGACGCCACCGCACCGACCACCTCGCCCGTCGCCTGCCGATCGACCTGGTCAGCGAGGGCGTCGTGACCCGCACGGTCCGCGACACCGCCGCCTTCCTGGCGGCGATCGAGGACGACTGGCGCAACCCCTCGCTGGTGCCGGTCGGGCTCGTCGAGGGGCCCGCCGCGCGGAGGCTTCGCGTCGGGCTCCTGGTCGAGTCGTTCAGCGGTCCGCCCGACGCCGAGACCGACGCGGCCGTGCGCCGGGCCGCGGCCGCGCTGGAGGACGCGGGCCACGTCGTCGACGAGGTTCGGCTCCCGATCGACCGGTCCTTCGAGGACGACTTCCTCCGCTACTGGGGCTTCCTCGCCGAGCTGGTCTACGACACGGCGAGGATGATGCTCGACCGGGACTTCGACATCACCCGGGCCGACGGCCTCGGCATCGGGCTGAGGGCCTACCACCGGCGCGGGGTCCACAAGACCCCCGGTGCGATACGACGGCTCAAGGCGTCGGCCCTCGACTACGCCACGCTGTTCGAGCGCCACGAGGTGATCCTGTCGCCGGTGCTGCGCCACACGACCCCCGAGCTCGGGCACCTCAGCCCCACCACCCCGTTCGACCTGCTCCAGGCCCGGCTCGCCGACTACGTCGCCTACACCCCCGTCCAGAACATCACCGGCACCCCCGGCATCTCGCTGCCGCTCGGGCGCACCGCCGACGGCCGACCCGTCGGCGTCCAGCTCCAGGGCGCGTTCGGCGACGAGCGCACCCTCCTCGAGGTCGCCTTCCTGCTCGAGGAAGCCCTCCCCTTCACCCGGATCGACCAGCCCGACGAGCCATCCCCCACTCGACAGCCCGCTACTGGGTGATCGGAGAGGAGCACGCGATGACCGAGCCCTCAGCGGTCACCCCGAGGACGTTCCGGTTCGGGGTCACCGTGCCCCTCACCAGCGACGTGCCGGCGTGGCGAGACCGCGTCCGCCGACTCGCCGGCACCGGGTACTCCACGCTGCTGATGCCCGACGTCCCCTCATGGCAGCCAGCTCCCGGCCCCACGCTCGCCGTCGTCGCCGAGCTCACCGGCCTCCGAGTCGGCACGTGGGTATCCGCCTCGCCGCTCCGGCCCGCGTGGACCCTCGCCTCGGAGGCGCACTCCTTGTCGATGCTCACCGGCGGACGCTTCGAGCTCGGGATCGGCACCGGTCGACCCGGGATCGAGGACGAGCTTCGCGAGCTCGGCATGCCTGTCGAGTCGCCGGTCGCTCGCCTCGCTCGGGTGCGGGAGACGGTCACGAGGCTGAGAGATCTCGATGGGCGGGACCTCCACACGCGCGTGGTGATGGCGGTGCGAGGACCGAGGGCCCTCGCGCTGGCAGGCGAGATCGCGGACACGGTGACGTTCGCCTTGATGCCAGGAGAGGACCGCGCCGAGATCACCGAGCTGGTGCGCGCCTTCGACCCCGCCGGAGACCGCGAGCTCTCGCAGCACGTTGCGGTGATCGGCGACCGGGTCGCGCCGTTCATGGCGCCACCCGACACCGACCCGGTAGCGCTCCGCGCCGCGGACTCGCTGGCCATCCTCCCGGACGATCCGGTGGCGGCTGGCGAGGAGCTCCAGCGGCGGCGCGAGGAGATCGGCTTCTCGTACTTCGTGTTCGGAGCCGATGTCGCCGACACGCTAGCCCCGGTCGTCGCCGAGCTGGCGGGGCGCTGAGCGGGTTGACGACGGCCGCCCCTCCCACGAGCGCGACGCCGGTGTCGCTCCCGTTACGTCTGGGGTCTGACCCCGGATGCAACACTCCCCTTCACCCGGATCGACCAGCCCGTCGGTAGCTGAAGGTCGTGGCGGGGTCGTCGCCGA
>JAAYBP010000420.1 GCA_012730075.1 Acidimicrobiales bacterium
GAGCTTGACGGCCAGCGCGGCCGCTCCGGTGAAGCAGCGGCTCCGCCGTCCGAGGTCGATGACGACCGAGTCGGAGCCGATGACGACCCGTCGGATGTGTCCGGCCAGGGCGTTGGCCACCGCGGCGGTGGCCTCGACGGGGTGCCCGTCGAGCGTGGAGCATCGGTACCGCGGCGCCGGGAACGGGCCGACACCCCCACCATCGCCCCCACCGTCGCCCCCACCGTCGGCCGCTCCCGCGTGGGGGTCGGGGTCGGCGCCGAGGAGCTGGCGGGTGAGACGTTCGAAGGTCTCGTGGTCGATCACGACGTCGGTCACGACCTGCGAGCCGCCCTCGGATCCGGCGTGATGCGCCGCGGCGCGGCGGAAGATCTCGGCCAGCGCGTCGGCGCGGCGCTGGTTCTCGGTACGGGCCAGATCCGCCACCGTGGCGGCGTCACCGTGGGCGGCCCGAGCGGCCTCCCAATCGGCCAGGCCCTCCATCCGGATGAACGCGCCCAGGATCGAATGCAGCTCGGCGCCCTGCAACGACCCGAACGACCCGGTGAGCCGCCACGACCCGTCCAGGTCCTGCACGAGCTTGGCGTCGCGGTTGTCGTGGCTGCGTTGATCACGGTCGCGGGCCCCGTCCTCATCCACCAGGTCGCTCCACGACGTCACCTTCCGATCGAACACCCGGTACTCATCCGCCTCGGCCAGCGCCGAGAACGCACCATCATTCGCCTCCACCTGATCAGTGATCCGGGGGTTGGCATGCGCCCGGGCGATCCGCTCCACCTGACACGCGCCGATGCGCCCCGCCCGCAGCGCCTCACGGCACTCCGGCAGGCGCCGCAACGCACGCGCCGAGCGGGCCCGACGGGCCGCCTCGGGACCCGACAGGTTCGCCCCATGCGCGACCATCGCCCGCGCCGAGCGGTGCCCGTCCACCCGGTGCACACCACTGCGGTCGATCGCATCGACCAACTCGACCTGCACCGCCCGCACCCGCCGGGCCAGCGACTCCACCTCACCGATCAACACCCGCGCGTCATCCACATCGAACGGCGCCACCCCCGCCTCCAGCAATGCATCCACCGAGGCGGACAACGAATCGATCGCTGCCGCCGTCGCCGTGTCACGCACCTCGCTCACAACGCTCACCTCCACCCGGACAACCACGAACCCCAAGGGGATCCTGACTGGGACCTCCCCGACCACCTCGAGCGGGGGGCGGGAAGGAGACGGATCGGAGGACCGGTGTTGCGCTCTGGTCCTCGAAGAGCGTGACGTCACGCTACACGAACACATGTACCCCTGACAACTCCAACGGACGAAAATCTCGCGTCCGCCCGAAGCGCGAAGAGGCCGTCGACCGCGGTGTCGACCCGGCCGCGGCCAAGACCACCGGCACGGCTCCCCGCGTCGGCCCGACCCACCCCGCGGTACCCTCCGACGATGGTCGTGAACGGCACCGTCGGCATCGTCACCGGAGCCGCCCGCGGCATCGGGTTCGCGCTCGCGGACCGCTTCCTCGCCGAGGGGGCGGCCGGGATCACCGTCGTCGACCTCGACCGGGCCGACGTCGACGCCGCCCTCGCCGACCTGACCGCCCGGCACGGCGACCGGGTCCTGGGCGTCGCCGCCGACGTCACCGACGAGGCGGCCGTCGCGTCGTTCGTCGCCGCGACCGAGGAGCGCTTCGGTCCCGTCGGGCTGTTCGCCGCCAACGCCGGCATCGGCACCGGTCAGGGCATCGAGGCCGACCTCGCCACTTGGGACCGCATCTGGCACGTCAACGTGATGGCCCACGTGCTGGCGGCCCGGGCCGTCGTGCCCGGGATGGTCGAGCGCGGCGGGGGCATCTTCCTCACCACCGCGTCGGCCGCCGGGCTGCTCGCCCAGATCGGCGACGCCGGCTACTCGGTCACCAAGCACGCCGCGGTCTCCTTCGCCGAGTGGCTGTCGATCACCTACGGCGACCGGGGCCTCCAGGTCGCGTGCCTGTGCCCGCAGGGCGTCAACACCGCCATGCTCCAGAGCGTGATGGGCGGCGCCGCCACCGCGACGGTCAAGGCCCAGGGCGTGATCGAGCCGACCGACGTCGCCGACGCGGTGATCGACGCGCTCGCCGACCGGCGGTTCCTCGTGCTCCCCCACCCCGAGGTCGCCGAGTACATGCAGCGCCGGGCGTCGGATCCCGACCGCTGGCTCGCCGGAATGCGCAAGCTCCAGGCCCGCATCGTCGCCGCCCTCCGAGAGGGATGACGGGGGACCCCTCGCTCCTCGACGTCGGGCTGCACGTCGGCGACGTCGTGCGGTTCCGGCCCCGCCCCGGCGCCCGCTGGCAGGAGGCCACCGTCGAGCGCCGCGAGCGCGACGGCTCGATCGGGGTTCGCGACGCCAAGGGGGCGGCCCGCGCCCTGACCGCCGACCGCCTCGAGGTGCCCACCGTCGGGCCCCGCGGCGCCCGGACGTGGGAGCCGCTGACCGCGCGGGCCGAGCGCGAGGTGCAGCTCGACCTGTTCCGCGACACCGCACCGACACCCGAGGCGCCGACGAGACGACGGCGCCCGCCCCGCCGGTGACGATCGACCCCGGGACGCTCGCCGCCTACGAGGCCGGGGCCGCCACCTACGCCGCCCGGTCCCACCCGCCCGACGAGGACGGACCGCGAGACCTCCTCGCGGCGGCTACCGGACCGGTGCTCGACCTCGGGTGCGGCACCGGCCGCTACCTCGAGCGCCTCGGCCCCACGGTCGTCGGCGTCGAACCGTCGGCGGCGATGCTGGGCGAGGCCCGGCACGCCGTGCCCGGCGCGATGGTCGTACGGGCGGCCGCCGGCGCCCTCCCCCTGCGGCCGCGGTCGGTCGGCGGGACGTGGGCGAACAAGGTCCTCCAGCACGTCGACCGCGGCGACCTGCCGGTGGTGCTCGCCGACCTGCACCGGTCGATGGCCGTCGGTGCCCCACTGTCGGCCCGCCTGTTCTGCGGCGACGGCGACCAGCGCTCCGACGACGACCTGCCCGGGCGCCGGTTCGTGCTCTGGCACCCCGAGGACCTCGCCGACCTGGTCCTCGGCGCCGGCTTCGCCGACGTGGAGACCGATCCTTCGACGTGGCCGCTGCCGGCCGATCACCCCGCGGTGATCTCGACCGGCGCCGACGGCCGGACCTTCGCCTTCCTCACCGTGCGGGCGGCGCGGGCGCGTTCGCTGCCCGACACCGTCGCCCCCGGTATGCGCCTCCTCGTGTGCGGCCTGAACCCGAGCCTGCACGCCGCCGACGCCGGCGTCGGCTTCGCCGGGCCGGGCAACCGGTTCTGGCCGGCGATGACCGATGCCGGCCTGCTGCCCGACGGCGTCGACCGCGACCCCTGGGCCCTGCTCCGCGAGGGACGGATCGGCATGACCGACCTCGTGAAGCGGGCGACGCCCCGCGCCGACGAGGTGACCACCGCCGAGTTCCGTGCGGGGGTCGAGCGGGTCGGCCGCCTGTGCGCCCGCCTCGCGCCCGCCGCGGTCGTGGTCGTCGGCCTGACCGGTTGGCGCGCGGGCCTCGACCCGAAGGCCACCGCCGGGTGGCAGCCGGCTCCGCTCGGGCCGACCCCGGTGTACGTGATGCCGTCGACCAGCGGCCTCAACGCGGGCACCTCGAGAGCCGACCTCGTCCGTCACCTGCGCGCCGCCGCCGACGGCCACTGACCGCTCGGCGATCGAGGGGAGGCATCCCTCGTCGCGGGGACGGGGTGTCGACGGTCACCGCCGGAGGGCCGCGGTCCCCCGGCGGAGTGACCTTCGGCCCTGTGGAACGCGAGCCCGGAAGGCGTCCCATGGGGTCAACGAGATGGAGGAAGCTCGATGAGCGACACGCGCAGTCCCCGCACCGGTATCGACGCCCTGCCGATGTTCACCGCGGTGGCCGCGGTGCTCGGGCTGGTCGTCGCCATGTGCACGGCCGTGATCGTCACCCGGGGAGGTGATGAGGAGGCCGGTGTCGTGGCGACCGGCGAGACGCTCGTGCTCGAGGTCGAGCTCGGCGACATGTACGTCGACCCCAGCTCGGTCGAGGTCGAGGCGGGCACGGAGCTGATCGTCCAGGTGACGAACGTGGGTGCCATGCCCCACGACCTCAAGCTCGACGGCACCACCGGCACCGACATGATCGACCCCGGCGAGTCGGCCGAGGCGAGCCTCGGCGTGATCGGCGCGACCGGTCAGGCGTGGTGCACCGTCCCCGGCCACAAGGAGGCGGGCATGATCCTCGACGTCGTCGTCGCCGGCAGCGGCGGCGACAGCGCCCACGGAAGCCACACGTCGAGCGCGGATGATCGGGGCGACCGCGCCGAGATCGACTTCAACGCCGAACCGACCGCCGACTTCGTCCCCTACGATCCGGCCCTCGCCCCCGCCCCCGGCGGCACCGAGCACGAGCTCACGCTGCGGGCGACCGAGACCGTGATCGAGGTCGCCCCCGGGGTCACCCAGGAGCTGTGGAC
>JAAYBP010000421.1 GCA_012730075.1 Acidimicrobiales bacterium
ACCGTGTGCGGGAACCCCCCGTCGACGACCGGTTCCCGCCCACGGAACGGGAGGGCTCAGGGTCGGGGAACGGGTGGGTCCCGCGCCGCGCCGTCCCGGTACTGTCCGGGCCATGTCCGCCATCACCGTCACGCTGCCCGACCGCTCGACGCGACAGGTCGACGAGGGCACCACCGTGGGCGGCCTGGCGGCGGAGATCGGACGGGGCCTGGCCAAGGCGGCGGTGATCGGCGTGGTCAACGGGGTCGAGCGCGACCTGGTGTGGCCGCTCGCCGACGGCGACGAGGTCGAGATCGTCACCGCCGACAGCGACCGGGGCCTCTACACGATTCGCCACTCCACCGCGCACGTGCTGGCCCAGGCGGTGCTCGACCTGTTCCCCGGGGCCACGTTCGGCATCGGCCCGCCGATCGAGGACGGCTTCTACTACGACTTCCAGCTCCCGCTCGGCACCGACGGACGGCCCGGTACGTTCGCGCCCGACGACCTCACCCGCATCGAGGCCCGGATGCGCGAGATCATGGCCGAGGCCCAGCCGTTCGTGCGCGACGACATCGACAACGACCGGGCGCGGGAGGTCTTCGCCGAGCATCCGTTCAAGCTGGAGATCATCGACGGCGAGGCCGACGACCCCACCTCGGTCAGCGAGCCCGGCTTCGCCCGCACCTACGAGAACCCGCCGCCGGCGCCGAAGGACCAACCTCCGTTCGCCGGCTACCCGGGCTTCATCGACCTGTGCCGCGGTCCGCACGTACCCGACACCAAGGCGCACCTGGGGCACTTCAAGCTGACGCGGATCGCCGGCGCGTACTGGCGCGGCGACGAGAAGCGGGCCCAGCTCCAGCGGGTGTACGGCACCGCCTGGCACTCCAAGGCGGCCCTCGCCGAGCACCTCGAACGGCTGGAGGAGGCGGCCAAGCGCGACCACCGCCGCCTCGGCGCCGAGCTCGACCTGTTCAGCTTCCCCGACGAGATCGGGTCGGGCCTCGCCGTGTTCCACCCGAAGGGCGGCATCGTGCGCCGCCTGATGGAGGACTACTCCCGACGCCGCCACGAGGCCGCCGGCTACGAGTTCGTCTACTCGCCCCACATCACCAAGTCGGACCTGTTCGAGACGTCGGGCCACCTGTCGTGGTTCGCCGACGGCATGTTCCCGCCGATGCACTTCGACGACGAGGGCGGCCCCGACGGGCAGGACTACTACCTCAAGCCGATGAACTGCCCGTTCCACTGCCTGATCTACCGGTCGCGGCAGCGGAGCTACCGGGAGCTGCCGCTCCGGCTGTTCGAGTTCGGCAGCGTGTACCGGTACGAGAAGTCCGGTGTCGTGCACGGCCTGACGCGGGTCCGGGGCATGACCCAGGACGACGCCCACATCTTCTGCACGCGGGAGCAGATGGGCGACGAGCTGCGCAGCCTCCTCGGGTTCGTGCTCGACCTGCTGCGCGACTACGGCCTCGACGACTTCTACCTGGAGCTGTCCACGAAGGACCCCGACAAGTACATCGGCGCCGACGAGGACTGGGAGGAGGCCACCGAGGCGCTGCGCGCCGCCGCCGAGGACTCCGGCCTCGACCTGGTGCCCGACCCGGGTGGCGCCGCGTTCTACGGGCCGAAGATCTCGGTGCAGGCACGCGACGCCATCGGGCGCACCTGGCAGATGTCGACGATCCAGCTCGACTTCCAGGAGCCGCCCCGGTTCGGGCTGGAGTACGTCGGCACCGACGGGGCCCGGCACACGCCGGTGATGATCCACCGCGCCCTGTTCGGGTCGGTCGAGCGGTTCTTCGGCGTGCTGGTCGAGCACTACGCCGGGGCGTTCCCGCTGTGGCTGGCGCCGGTGCAGGTGCGGCTGCTGCCCGTGCGCGACGACCACCTCGCCTACGCCGACCGCCTGGCCGACCGGCTCCGGGCCGAGGGGTTCCGGGCCGACGTGGTCGACGCCGGCGAGAAGCTCGGCAACCGCATCCGCAAGGCGAAGGGCGAGAAGATCCCCTACGTGCTGGTGGTCGGCGACGACGACGTGGCCGCCGGCACCGTCGGGGTGAACCCGCGCGGCGGCGAGGTCGAGCGCGACGTCCACGCCGACGACTTCGTCGAGCGGCTCCGGGTCGAGACGACCGTGCAGATCGGGGACCGGTGACGCGACCCACCGCGGCCGAGGTCGGCGGCGGGCCCGGCCCCGGCCTCGTCCGGCTGTGGGCCGGCTGGCGGAGCACCTACATCGCCCGGGTCAACGACGACAGCGCCGAGCTGCGGCCCGACGACGCCGGGCGCAGCCTGTTCGAGCGGATCCTCGCCGCCCCGATGTCCGACGAGGAGGCCCTCGTCGTGCACCGCGGGGCGCGCTCGTCGGTGCTGCTCAACGCGTTCCCGTACGGCTCGGGCCACCTGCTCGTGGTGCCCAACCGGGCCGCGCCCGACCTCGGCGACCTCGATCCCGACGAGCAGACCGACCTGTGGGCGACGGTCACCGCCGCGGTCGCGGCGGTGCGCACGGCCTACGCGCCCGACGGCGTGAACGTGGGCCTCAACCTGGGTTCCGCGGCGGGTGCCGGCGTGCCGGACCACCTGCACGTCCACGTCCTGCCGCGGTGGGCGGCCGACGCCAACTTCATGACCGCGGTCGCCGAGGCCCGCGTGCTCCCCGAGCCCCTGTCGACCACCTGGGCCAAGGTCCACGCAGCCTGGTCGTCGCCTCCCACCTAGCGCGACCCCCCGGTCCTCCCGTTCTTGGCGCGTGGGCGGTCATCCGTGTCCGCTGGCGCGCCTAGAACGGCTGGACGGGGGGTGGTGCGGTTCTTGGCGCGTGGGCGGTCATCCGTGTCCGCTGGCGCGCCTAGAAGGGCTGGGGACCGGGGGTGGTGCGGTTCTTGGCGCGTGGGCGGACATCCGTGTCCGCTGGCGCGCCTAGAACGGCTGGACGGCCAGCGTCTCGACCCGGTCGAGTTCCGGCGGTGGGACCGGCCTCGGTAGCGTCGGCACGTGGCCGACGACGACCGCCCCGACGAGGAGGCGACCGAGGTCCTCCCCGACGAGGAGGCGACCGAGAAGGACGCCGAACGGCCGGACGAGGACGTGACCGACGTCCTCCCGGAGGACCTGGACATCTCCGGGTTCGTCGGCCCCTACGTCTTCCCCAACAACAACCGCCGCCGGGTGCCGGGCTACCTGTACCTGGGCCTGGCGGTGGTGTGCGTCCTGCTCTGGTGGCGGGGCCACGACGACCCGGCCAGCGTCGTCAACGAGGGTCTGCTGTGGGCCGCGGCCGCGCTGGTCGCCGCGGGCGCCTACTGCCTGCTCTCCGGCTACGACCTGAAGATCGACGAGCAGGACGCCCTCGTCGTCGCCACCCGCACCGTCGGCTTCCCGGTCGGCCACGCCTCGGCCCAGATGGGCTGGCGGGGCCTGCGCAGTCGACCGACCTGGCGGATCCTCTGCTACTCCCCGGAGAACCCGCCCGAGCAGCGCGGCCTGGTGCTCGTCGACGGCGTCGACGGCGAGGTCGTCGACTGGTTCGCCGAACCCAACCCGGAGGACTGGAGCGACCTCGACGGGTCGCTCACCGGGTCCGGCCGGCCCTTCCGCACCGGCGAGTAGCCGCCGCCCGAATCCGGGCCGGGTAGCTGCCGACCGGGCAGGTCATGGCGCTCAGTCGTCGTCGGTGGCGACGTCGCGGCGGACCGAGTCGACCAGGTGGTCGGGGAGCGGTTCGTAGCGGTCGGGAGCGACGGTGAAGCGCCCGCGCCCGCCGGTGAGCGAGCGCAGGTCGATCGCGTACCGGCGCAGCTCGCCCGCCGGTACCACTGCGGTGATCCGCTGCTGTCCGTCGGCGTCGGCCTCGGCGCCCTCGATGCGACCCCGGCGGGCGGTCAGGTCGCCCATCACGTCGCCCTGGGCGTCGGGCGGCACGGTGACCTCCACGCGGCTGAGCGGTTCGAGGACGACGGGGCCCGCGGCGGCGAGCGCCTCGCGCAGCGCCAGGCGGGCCGCCGCCCGGAAGGCCATCTCCGACGAGTCGACCGAGTGCTCCTTGCCGTCGGTGAGCACGACCTTGATGTCGACCACCCGATGGCCGAGCGGACCGCCCTGCGCCATGGCCTCCTCGACGCCCTTCTGCACCGCGGGCAGGTAGCCCTTCGAGATGGCGCCGCCGACGATGCGGCTCTCGAACTCCAGGCCGGTGCCGCGGGGGAGGGGCTCGACGGCGAGGGTGCACTGGGCGAACTGGCCGTGGCCGCCGGTCTGCTTCTTGTGGCGGCCCTCGGCGGTGGCGGGCCGGGTGATCGTCTCCCGGTAGGCGACGGCGACGTCCTCGACTTCGACGGCGACCCCGTAGCGACGGTCGAGCCGTTCGAGCGCCAGGCCGACGTGGGCGTCGCCGGCGCCGCGGATCAACGTCTGGTGGGTCTCGTCGTCGCGCTCGACCACGAGGGACGGGTCCTCCTCGACGAGGCGGTGCAGGGCGGGGCCGAGCTTGTCGTCGTCGGCCTGGGTGCGGGCGCGGATCGCCACCGCGTGGACCGGGGGCGGGGGCGACAGGGGAGCGGCGACCACCGGGCGGCCCTTGGGGGCGAGCGTGTCGCCGGTGAGCGTGTCGGTCAGCTTGGCGACGGCGCCGATGTCGCCGGCGACCAGCTCGTCGACCGGCTCCTGCTCGGCGCCGCGGATGCGGACCAGGGCGTGGAGACGCTCGTCGGTGCCGGTGCGGCTGTTGACGAGGTGGTCGTCGGTGCGAACCGTTCCCGACAGCACCCGGAACATCGACAGGTGGCCTACGAACTGGTCGGCGACGGTCTTGAACACGAAGAGCAGGGTCGGGCCGGAGGGATCGGGGCCGACCTCGACGGTGGTGTCGCCGGCGGCCAGCTCGGTCGGCGGACGGTCGGCGGGCGAGGGTCCGATCTCGCAGACGAAGTCGGCGACCCGGTCGACCGCGATCTCGCCGGTGGCCGATCCGCAGACGACCGGGAACACCGTCGCGTCGTCGACGCCGACCGCGAGGGCCTTCTCGAGCTCCTCGAAGGACGGGACGTCGCCGTCGAGGTACCGCTCGAGCAGGTCGTCGTCGGCGACGACGATGCCCTCGACGAGGTTGTCGTGGACGCGGTGCTCCTGCTCCTCCATGTCGTCGGGGATCTCGCCCAGGGTGCCCCGACCATCCTCGTAGACGTGGGCGGTGTCGGTCAGGAGGTCGGCGACGCCGCGGAACGATCCCTCGGCGCCGATCGGCAGCTCGAGCGGGGCGATGCCGGCGCCGAAGCGATCGCGCAGGGCGGCGACCGTCGCCTCGAAGTCGGCGCGGTCGCGGTCGAGCTTGCTGACGAAGAACATGCGAGGCACGCCGTGGGCCACCGCCGCGCGCCAGGCCGCCTCGGTGCCGACCTCGACGCCGTCGACCGCGCTGACGACGAACAGGGCGAGGTCTGCGACCCGGAGCGCCGCATCGACCTCGCCGGCGAGGTCGGGGTCGCCGGGCGTGTCGATCAGGTTGATCCGATGTTCCTTCCACTCCAGCGGGAGGACGGCGACGCCCACGGTGTGCCCCCGGGCGCGGGCGGCCGGGTCGTGATCGCCGACGGTGGTGCCGTCCTCTACGCGACCGAGGCGGGGCGTGGCGCCGGCCAGGTGCAGCAACGCCTCGGCGAGCGTGGTCTTGCCCGCACCGGAGTGGCCGACGAGGGCCACGTTGCGGATCCGCTCGGTGGGAAGCGACGGCATGCGCCCTCCTTGGGGGGTGCGGTCCGGGCGCCGGCCGGGGAGCCGGGCCCGGGCGCCGGGAGGGTACCCGCGGCGTGGGCGCTCCGCCGATGGTCGGCCGGCACTCCTGCCGCCCGGTCCGCCCCGCGCCGCCGCCGTCCCGGCGCCGCTCCGCCGGAGGCCGAGGGTGCGGTGGATCGGGGGTGCGCGCCGGGCATGCTGGTGCCCGGAACGAACCGTGCTAACTTCTGCAAGCACCAGTTCGGAGGACCTTCATGTTCGACGGCCAGTTCAGGAGCCAGGCCGAGACCCAGCTCCGGCCCATCGGCTCCCGCCTGCGCGATGCGGGCATCACCGCCGACCACCTCACCGTGCTCGGCGTGGTCATGTCGGCCTTCGCCGCCATCGCCATCGCCAACGGCGCCCTGCGCCTCGCCCTGCTGCTGCTCGCGCTGTGCGCGGTGCCCGACGTGCTCGACGGCGCGGTGGCCAAGGCCTCCGGCACCGCCTCGCCACGGGGCGCGTTCTTCGACTCGGTCATGGACCGCATCGCCGACTCGTTCCTGTTCGGCGGCATGGCCTGGTACCTCTCGTCGACGCCCGGCGCCGGTCGCATCGCCGTGCTGCCGCTCGCGGTCCTGGCCCTGTCGCTCATCACGTCCTACGAGCGGGCCAAGGCCGACGCCCTCGGCTTCGACGCCCGCGGCGGGCTGATGGAGCG
>JAAYBP010000422.1 GCA_012730075.1 Acidimicrobiales bacterium
ACGCCGGCGACCCCGCCCGATCCGAGCCGCGTCGTCACCTCCAGCGGCACCAGCCGCCTGCCCCGCCCGGCCCCCGCGCCCGAGGCGCCCGCCGCCCGCCGGGCCGCGCCCGAGGGTCCCGCCCGTCGTCCGGGTGGTCCCGCCGGCCCCGGTGGCGCCGCGCCGGGTGGCCCCGCCGCGCCGGGCACCCCGCCCGCCGCGGGTGGTCCCGCCGGCCCTGGCGGTCAGGCGCCCGCCGGTCCCGGTGCCCGCCGCCCGAGCCCGCCGCGCCCGTCACCCGACATGGTCCCTCGCGGGGCCTCGGGCAAGCCGATCCCGCCGCCCCCCGGTCCGCCGCGGGGCATGTCGGGTCGCCCGATCCCGCCGCCGCCCGGTCTCGGCGGTCGCGGTCCGGTCGCCGCCCGGCCCTCGCGCCCGGGCGGTCCCAGCCGTCCCGCCGGTCCCGGTCGTCCCGGAGGCCCCGGTGGCCGGCCCGGAGGTCCGATGGGCGGCCCGCCGCCCGGCGGTGGTCCCGGTGGTGGCCCGGGCGGTCGTCCCGGTGGTCCCGCCGGCCGTCGTCCTCCGCGCCGCAAGGGGCGCCGCCGTCGCAACCGCGAAGAGCTGCGGCCCATGGACATGCCGGAGTACACCCCGGCCGAGGCGCCCGTCCCCGAGGGGGAGATCGTCATCGAGCGGGGTTCGACGCCCCAGGACATCGGCCCCCGCCTCAACCGCACGGCGGCCGACGTCGTCCGGTTCCTCATGGCCGAGGGTGAGATGGTCACCGCGACCCAGTCGCTGACCGACGACATGATCGAGCTGTTCGCGGTCGACGTCGGCGCCGACGTGCGCCTGGTCGACCCGGGTGAGGAGCAGGAGGTCGAGCTGCGCAAGAAGCTCGGCGTGGCCGAGCTCGAGGGCGAGGGCGACGAGGACCCCGACGCCGAGCCCCGCCCACCGGTCATCACCGTGATGGGCCACGTCGACCACGGCAAGACCAAGCTGCTCGACCAGATCCGCAACGCCAACGTCGTCGCGGGCGAGGCGGGCGGCATCACCCAGCACATCGGCGCCTACCAGGTCGAGCGCGACGGTCGCCTGATCACGTTCATCGACACCCCCGGCCACGAGGCGTTCGGCGCCATGCGGGCCCGGGGCGCCAACGCCACCGACATCGTCGTGCTCGTGGTCGCGGCCGACGACGGCGTGATGCCCCAGACCCTCGAGGCGCTAGACCACGCCCGTGCCGCCGACGTGCCGATCGTGGTCGCGATCAACAAGATCGACCGCGAGAACGCCGACCCGCAGAAGGTGATGAGCCAGCTCGCCGAGCGCGAGCTCGTCCCCGAGTCGTGGGGCGGCGACACGATCATGGTCGAGGTGTCCGCCCTCCAGAACCTGGGCATCGACGAGCTGCTCGACCAGCTGCTGGTCGTCGCCGACGTCGAGGAGCTCACCGCCAACCCCGACGGCCGGGCCACCGGCGTCGTGCTGGAGTCCCACCTCGACGTGGGCCGGGGCGCGGTCGCGTCGCTGCTCGTCCAGCGGGGCATCCTGAAGGTCGGCGATCCGCTCGTCGCCGGCGCCGCATGGGGCCGGGTCCGGGCGTTGATCGACGACAAGGGCAACAACGTCAAGTCGGCCGGTCCGTCGACGCCGGTCGAGGTGCTCGGGCTGTCCGACGTCGCCAGCGCCGGTGACGACTTCGTGGTCGCTCCCGACGACAAGACCGCCCGATCCGTCGCCGACCAGCGCGAGCACTACCAGCGCGTCGCCTCGATCTCGGGCACCGCCGCGGTCGCCACCGGCGGCATGAAGCTCGAGGACATCTTCAGCCAGATCCAGGCCGGCGAGGCCGCCACCCTGAACCTGATCGTCAAGGCCGACGTGAACGGTTCGCTCGAGGCGGTCACCGAGAGCCTGAAGAAGCTCGAGCGCGACGACGTGAAGCTCGCCTTCGCCCGCCGGGGTGTCGGCGGCATCACCAAGGACGACATCGGTCTGGCCGTCGCCACCAACGCCACGATCATCGGGTTCAACGTCCGCCCCGACCGCCTCGCCCGCGAGCTGGCGGCCCAGGAGGGCGTCGAGATCCGCAGCTACGAGATCATCTACAAGCTCATCGAGGACATCGAGAGCGCGATGGTCGGCATGCTCGCTCCCGAGTTCGAGGAGGTCGTCACCGGCGAGGCCGAGGTCCG
>JAAYBP010000423.1 GCA_012730075.1 Acidimicrobiales bacterium
AGCGGGTCGGCGCCGGCGCTCACGTCGAAGAAGCGGGCGTCGAACAGGCGGTCGAACAGCAGCAGGAACTGCGCCGAGGTCAGCACCGGGATGGCGAAGAGCAGCAGCACCTGGGTGACCAGCGCCATCCAGGTGAACACCGGCATGCGGAACAGCGACATGCCCGGAGCGCGCATGTTCAGGCAGGTGGTGATCAGGTTCACGGCGCCGATCAGCGACGAGATGCCGGTGATGATCAGGCCGAGGTTCCAGAAGTCGATGCCGTGCGACGGCGAGTACAGGACGCCGTTGTTCGGGGCGTAGTTGAACCAGCCGCCGTCGGCGCCGCCGCCGAGGAACCACGCCGAGTTGAGGACGATGCCGCCGGCGAGGAAGATCCAGAAGCTCAGCGCGTTCAGCCGCGGGAACGAGACGTCCCGCGCCCCGATCTGCAACGGGATCAGGTAGTTCATGAACGACGCACCGATCGGCATCACCGCCAGGAAGATCATGGTGGTGCCGTGCATCGTGTAGAGCTGGTTGTACTGGTCCGCGCTGAGGATCTGACCGTCGGGCGCGGCGAGCTGGGCCCGCACGAGGAGGGCCTCGACCCCGCCGATCAGCATGAAGAAGATCGCGGCGGCGCCGTACATGATGCCGATGCGCTTGTGGTCGACGGTGGTGACCCAGCTCCGCCAGCCGGTGGTGGCGGTGGGCCGGGCGAAGACGCCGAGCGGGTTGCGCTTGGTGTCCTCCCCGGACGGGAGGGCGAGAGGTCCGGTGGCCGTTGTCATTCGTCGTTGCTCCTGCCGAGCGTCGCCAGGTACGCGGTCAGCTGGTCGATCTGCTCCTCGCTGAGGCCGAGGTCGGGCATGCCGCGGACGGTGCTGCGCCCCTCGACCGCCTCGGGCTGCATCGCCTTGTGGGCGGGCGGGTCGCGGAGCCAGTCCTCGAGCGCCGACCGGTCGAAGCAGCGGTCGAAGTCGTCGGGGTCCTGCGCCCAGTCGATGCCGAGACCGTCGCAGTACTCGGTGGACTTGCGGAGGTTGAACTTGGCGCCGGCGAACGTCGAGCGGCTGAACAGGTGGGTGAGGTTGGGGGCGTGCCGCGAGGCCTGGAGCTCCGGGTCGGTGATCGTGCCCTTGCCGCCCATGATCGGGCGCTCCCACTCCTGGAGGCCCTCGTCGGAGAAGTTCTCGTCGTTGACGCCCTCGATCAGGTGGCAGCTCGCGCAGAGCTGACCGGTGAAGACCCGGTAGCCCTCCGCCTCGAGGCTGGTGTCGTCCTCGGCGAAGGTCGGGGCGTCCTGCTGCTGCTCGGTCAGCCACCGGTCGAAGTCGGCGGGCTCCAGGGCGACGACCTTGATGCGCATCTCGGCGTGGGAGAGGCCGCAGAACTCGGTGCACTGGCCGATGTACTCACCGGGCTCGTCGGCGTGGATGTTCCACGGGTGCCAGCGGTTCGGCACCGCGTCGCGCTTGCCGTTCAGGCGGGGCGCCCACCACGAGTGGATGACGTCGCGCGACGTGATCTCGAGACCGATCTCGACGTCGGCGGGGATCACCAGGTCGTTGGCGGTGACGATGTCGTCGGGCCCGTCGAAGCTGCCGTCGCCGTCGACGTCGTAGCGGTACTCCCACCACCACTGGTGCCCGATGACCTCGATGCGCAGGTCGCTGTCGGGCTCCTCGGCGAGCTGGAAGATCGCGGCGACGCTGAACACGGCGACGACGGCGAGGATCAGGGCCGGGAGGATGGTCCAGCCGATCTCGAGCGTGTTGTGCCCGTGGATCTGAACGGGGATGTCGTCGAAGTCCTCGTCGTCGGACGCCCGGAACTTGAGGCCGATGACGACGGTGCCGATCAGCACGCCGAAGAACACGACGGCCGCGATGCCGAACACCGGCATGATCAGGTCGTAGGAGATGCGGGCGTAGCGACCCTCGGGCTTGAACGTGTCCTGGGGCGCGTCGCCGGCGCACGCGGCGAGGACGAGCGACAGGGCGAGGACGGGGCCGACTCGGCGGACCCGGCGCAGGAGGGGCATCGAGGCTCCTGGGGAGGCGGGCGACGGATCCATCGTGGACGACGCGGAGGGCCGGAGGCTCATCGGAGCTCCTCGATCACCAGCGCGGGCGCCCCCTCGTGCTCGGTGTCGTGGTGCTCGATCTCGCGCGGGCCGACGATCACGCTGGCGATGCCGCCGGCCAGGACGGCCAGGGCACCGATCACGCAGAGGGCGGCGATCACCGAGCGGCTGATCTTCGGCCGCGACGAGAGCACGAACCCGATGATCAGCACCGCGAGGGGCACGAGGCCGAACAGCGCGTAGACGCCGGCCTTCGGCAGGGCGAGGAGCATCCGCGACACGGCGAGGACGAACACCGCGATGCCGAGGGCGCCGATGACGGGGACCTCGAGCGGCAGCATGACCCGCCGCCGGATCGCCCGGTTGACCTCGGCGTCGCCGGTGGCCCGGTCGCTCCACGCGCTGATCGCCCACTCGAAGGTGGCGACGGCGACGATCGCCAGGCCCAGCATGACCAGCAGCTGGTCGGTGGCGAGGCCGATGGCGGCCGAGGCGACGCCGAAGGCGCCGATGACCGGCCAGTAGGAGCCGCGGGCGGGGGCGACCACCTCGGGCACGGTCTCGAGCTCGAGGGCGGCGGCCCCCTCCTCGGCTCCGGCGTCGCGCGTGGCCCCGGCGACCGACCCGAGGAACAGCGAGGCCCCGAAGATGGCCACGAGGATCGAGTAGCCGACGTGGTCGCCGACGCCGCCCTTGTACCCGAGCGTGAGCACGCCCGTGAGGGTCGACATCCCGACCTCGCTCGGGTTGGTGGCCCCCCCGTACACGAGGGCGGCGACGAGCGCGGCGGCGGCCACGCCGTAGAACCACTTGGATCCGGTGGTGATCACGTCGGCGTCCTCGTCACTTGGTCACGTAGACGGCGTACCAGATCACGACGAGCAGGGCCGTGGTCAGGTACCAGATCAGGGAGGCGGCCACGATGCCCTCGCGGTCGCGTCCGGCGTACTCGCCGCCGAGGGTCCGCAGGGTCATCACGGTCACGAAGACCATGGCGCAGGCGATCAGCGCCAGGTGGGCGCCGGTCAGCGTGTAGAAGAGCGGCGCCACCGCGGTGGACCCGCCGGCGACGGGCAGTTCGATCGCCTTGTAGATGAAGACGGTGGCGTTGATGACCGCGCCGCCGAAGAGCAGCGTCATCGCCAGGGCGAAGTAGGCCCCGGCGCGGTCGTTGTGGGCGACCGCGTGGACCGCCCAGGCCATCGTCACGCACGACAGGAGCATGGTGGCGAGGGCGAGGTTCGCCGGGGTGAGCGGGATCGGCGAGCTGTCCGCGAACCAGATCGGCGCGACGTCGCCGACCTGCGGGCCGGTGATCACGGCGTGCCGGGCGGCGAGGTACATGCCGAGCAGGGCGGCGAAGAACACGGCGATGCCGGCGCCGGCGAGCGCCGTGCCGACGAGCAGGAGCCTCGGGCGCGTCGGGACGGGATCGAGGCCGTCGGGCACGAGGTCGTACGCGGCCTCGTCCTCGTGGTCCTGGTGGGTGAGGGTCGCGGCGGACATCAGGAGTCGCCCTCCTCGCTCTGGACGGCGAGCAGCGGTTCGGCGGAGTCGACCGCGGGCACCTCACCGTCGAAGTTGTCGAACGACGGCGGTGACGCGGTGGCCCACTCGAGCGTCTGACCGGCCCACGGATCGGAGGGCTCGTCGTCGTGGCGGCGACGGGCCAGCCCGGCGACGGCGACCGCCGACCCGAGGAGCAGCACCGCGGCGCCGACGACCGACACGACGTTCGCCACCTCCAGGCCGTTGACGGCCTCCTCGGCGTCGCCCACCAGGCCCGACACGGCCTCCGGCGCGGCGACGAGCACGACCCCGAGGCCGATCAGGACCGGGGCGGTGCGGCCGAGCGCCTCGTTGCCGGCGAGGCCGACGATCTTGGTCGACCAGTGGTAGAGGCCGCCGACCAGGCCGATGAGCGCGGCGCCGGTGACGAGGTGCGAGTGGGCGGAGATCCACTGGGTGCCCTGGAGCTCGAGCAGGCTCTGGAACGGCACCGCGGCACCGACGAGCGTGGCGAGCAGCAGGACGAGCAGCCCGACCACCCCGGCGACCAGGCCGCTGGTGATCTGCGGCTTGGCGTCCTTCAGGGCCGTCCCAACCAGGCCGACGAGACCCAGCACCGGCAGCACCACCAGCAGGGCCATGCCCTTGGTGACGGGCTGATCGGCGGCGGCGGGCACCAGCGTGGGCAGCGCGAAGGCGCCGATGCCGAGCGCGGCGAACGCCCCGATCAGCGTGAACGCGACACCCCGGTTCGGGAAGCGGCGTCCCGAGGCGGTGGCGACCGCGTCGAGGGCCCCACCGAGCAGCGGGATGGCGAGGGCGTAGACCTGCGGCGCCCGGTTGATCCAGTCGAGGTGCGAGTCGAGCGCGCCGCCGGCACCGAACAGCGTGTCGGCGAACCGGTGGTCGACGTACAGCAGCACGGTGATCGCCAGCAGCACTGGGAGGGTGAGCAGCCAGATCGCCGTGGTGCACAGCATCGACCAGGAGAAGAACGGCACCCGGTCGAGGGTCATGTCCCGGGTGCGGGCGGCGAGGACGGTGGCGCCGACGCAGACCGCACCGAGCAGGAGCGAGGCGGTGATCAGCGCGGTGGCGGTGAGCCACAGGTCGACGGCGTCGGAGCGTCCGCCGCCCGGGCCGCCGTTGAGGGCGAACGCGGCCGCGAACGTGGCGGCGCCGACGATCCAGCCCCAGAACGAGGCGGCTGCGGCGCGGGGGAAGGCGATGGCCCGGGCGCCGACCTGGAGCGGCACGACGATCATCGCCAGCCCGAGCAGGGCGGGGATCAGGCAGAGCAGCGGCACCGACAGCCGGTGGAAGCTGAGCACCTGCGGCGCGGTGTCGGTGGCGAGGATCGTGTTGCCGAGCTCACCGTCGATGCGGTCGATGCCCGCGAGCACGCCGGCCACGGCCGAGGCGAGGCCGAACATCAGGGCGGCACCGACGTACAGGCGACCGATGACCTTGTGGTCGGCCGAGCCGAGGACTCCGGCCAGGTCGGCCGTGGACTCGTCGCGCGCCACGTCGGTGGCCTCGACCGCTGGGGCTTGGGTTGCTGTCATCGACGCGTGGACCTCGAGGGGGACGCCCACCGCGGGCCGGTGGGGACATCACCCGGTGGGAAGACAGTTCCTGACGGCTCGGGACAATACACACGGCCTCCGAGGGCCCCCGAATTGCTGGGATGACCAGCCGATCCGGTCCCGGTGACGACCCCCCGCCGGCCGGTCACACCGACCCCAGGAGCTGGTCGATCGCCATGGCCCCGAAGAGCAGCGTGACGTAGGTGATCGACCAGTGGAACAGGCGCATCGCCTTGGCCGGATCCGGGTCGCGCCGCAGGTCGACGGTGAGGCCGAGGTAGAGGGCCCCCAGCGCGACGGCGGCGACCGTGTACAGCCCGCCCATGGACGCGACCGGGGCGAACACGAGGGACAGGCCGACCATGGCGGCGGTGTAGACGACGATCTGGGTGGTGACCGAGCGCATCGTGCCGACGACCGGCAGCATCGGAACCTCGGCCGCGGCGTAGTCGTCGCGGTAGCGGACGGCCAGGCACCAGAAGTGCGGCGGGGTCCACAGGAAGATGACGCCGAACAGCACGACCGGCGCCCAGCCGAGCGTCCCGGTGACCGAGGACCATCCGATCAGCACCGGCATCGCGCCGGCGGCACCACCGATGACGATGTTCTGCGTCGACGTCCGCTTCAGCCACAGCGTGTACACGAAGACGTAGAAGAGGGTGGCGCTCACCGCGAGCACGGCCGAGAGCAGGTTGACCGCTCCCCACAGCAGGGCGAAGGCCACCACCTCGAGGGCGACCGCGAACGTGAGGGCAGCCCGCGGGGTGAGCTCGCCGGTGACGAGCGGCCGCTTGCGGGTGCGCTCCATGAGGCGGTCGATGTCGCGGTCGACGACCATGTTGATCGCGTTGGCCCCGCCCGCCGCGAGCGTGCCGCCGAGCACGGTCCACAGCACCAGCCACCCCGACGGCAGGCCCCGCTCGGCGACGACCATCACCGGGACGGTCGTGACGAGCAGCAGCTCGATGATCCGCGGCTTGGTGAGGGCGACGTAGGCGGCGAGCTTCGACCGGGCCGGTCGGACGGTGTCGGAAGGCCGGGCAGCGTCGTCCGGTGCGCCGGCATCGACGGGCGGGACGGCGTCGGGCACGGCCCGCAGCCGAGGCGCCGCGAGGGCGTGGGTCGCGCCGACGGTCTCGACCGTGCTGTCCGGCGGGCAGTCGCACGCACCGCGGTGGGCGGACGACCGGCCGTCGACGGCGGGTGACACCTGGGGCGCGGCCATGGCGGCTCCGGAACGGGCAGGGGTCACGGGAGCCGAGACTACGGCTGGCCCCCGACGGGGGCCAATGGGAGCGGCCGCGGGCGCGCCGTCCCCCGGTCCCGTCGGCCCGTCTGGCCCGCGGGCCACGGACGGCCGTAGCCTGGCGGGGTGGCCGTCCTGCCCCGGGCACCCACCGTCAGCGCCAGCACGTACCGAAGGTTCACGCGGGCGGCGTTGGCGTCGCTGGTGTTCATCGTCGTCACCGGCGCGGCCGTGCGCCTCACCGGATCGGGTCTCGGCTGCTCGTCGTGGCCCGGGTGCGAGCCCGGTGAGTTCGTCCCCCACGGAGCGTCGTCGCTCAACCCGTGGATCGAGTTCCTCAACCGGCTGATCACTGGAGCCGTGTCGGTCGCCGTCGCCCTCGCCGTGCTCGGCTCCCACTGGCGCACGCCCCGGCGGCGCGACCTGGTGTGGCTGTCGTGGGGCCTGGTCGCCGGGGTCGTCGGCCAGATCCTCCTCGGCGCGCTGGTCGTCCGGGTCCACGTCCATCCGATCGCGGTGCAGGGCCACTTCCTCCTGTCGGCCGTCCTCGTGGCGAACGCGGTGGTGCTGCACCACCGGGCCGGGCGGGTCGACGGCGCCGACGGGCGGGCCGAGCCCGTCGTGCCGCTCGCGGGCCCGGTCGTCCTGCGCCTGTCGGCCATCGTCACCGCGCTCGCCGCCACGGTGATGCTGGCCGGCACGATCGTCACCGGATCGGGACCGCACGCCGGCGACGAGGACGCCGAGCGCCTCGCCTTCGCGGTGCGGAGCGTCGCCATGCTGCACAGCGGTCTCACCTGGGTCTTCCTCGGCGCCGTCGTGCTGCTGGTGCTCCGCATGCGGCGCGACCTCGTGATGGGCGTCGCCCTCGAGCGCGCCACCGCGCTGCTCACCGTCGTCGTGCTCCAGGGCGGCCTCGGCTACCTCCAGTACTTCACGGGGGTGCCCGAGCTACTCGTCGGGCTGCACGTGCTCGGCTCGATGCTCGTGTGGATCGCGGCCCTGCGGCTCCAGCTCACGCTCCGCGAGCCGCTCCCGCGCCTCCTACGGCTCCGCGAGCCGGCCCCGACCGCCGCGATCGATGCCGCCGCACCGGCGGCGGGCGCCTGACGTGTCGACCGCCCCCCTCGAGGTCATCGAGCCGGACCTCGACGACGTCGTCGTCCCCGACGTCCCGTGGCAGGTGATCGTGTGGGACGACCCCGTCAACCTGATGTCGTACGTGGCGTGGGTCTTCCGCAAGCTGTTCGGCTTCTCGAAGGCCAAGGCCCGCGCGCTGATGCTCCAGGTCCACCACGAGGGGAAGGCGGTCGTGTCGAGCGGGCCCCGGGAGAAGGCCGAGCTCGACGTGTTCCGCCTCCACGAGTACGGGCTGTGGGCGACGATGGAGAAGCAGTCGTCGTGACCGCCGCCCGCACCGGGCGCCTGAGCGGATGGGTCCGGTGATCCGGAGGCGGCGCGTCAAGCGCTCCGGGGACCGCTTCGTGCTGAACCTCCGCGACCACGAGGCCGACATCCTGCGCGAGCTGGCCGACGCCCTCGACCCGATGCTCGACGACCCGTCGTCCGACACCGGGCTGCACCGGCTGTTCCCCCCGGCCCACCCCGACGACGTGATGGCCGAGGCCGCGTGGCAGATCGAGCAGGGCGCGGCCCTGCGCGACTCGCGCCGGGCGTCGCTCGACGCGCTGCGCACCTCCGGCCCGCTCGACGAGGTGGGCCTGATCGCCTGGATGCAGGGCGTCAACGCCGTGCGCCTCGTCGTCGGCGAGCGCCTCGGCACCTCCGGCGACCCGTCCGACGACGAGCGCTACCGCCGGGCGCTGGTCCTCGCGCAGGGCGAGGGCCCCGAGGCCGAGGCGGCCGAGGCGCTGCTCCACCTCGCCGCCGTGGCGGACCTGCTCGCCGGTCTCGTCGACGACGCCGTCCACGCCCTCGGCGACGACTGAGAGCGTTACATCTGGGGTCAGACCCCGGATGTAACAACGGGCTTCTGTTACATCCGGGGTCTGACCCCAGATGTAACAACGGGGTCCGCGGCGGTGGCGGCTACCGTCCGTGCGTCGCCTCGGCGACAGGCCCCCGTCGTCCAGCGGCCCAGGACATCGGCCTTTCAAGCCGGCAACGCGGGTTCGAATCCCGTCGGGGGTGCTGC
>JAAYBP010000424.1 GCA_012730075.1 Acidimicrobiales bacterium
GGCCCGGTACTCGCGCCGGGCCGGGCCCGCCGGGCTCTGCTCCTCGGGACCGGCCCGCACCAGGCCGCGGGCCTCGAGCTGGTCGAGCGCCCGGTAGACGAGCGGCCGCGACACCGCCCACGCCCGTCCGATGTCGCCGCCGCGGCGCAGCTCGTGGGCGAGGGCGAAGCCGTGCCGGGGCCCGTCGTCGACCAGCAGCGTCAGCACCGCCCACGCGTTGGTCGAGAGCCCGTCGGCCGGATCGTTCGTGGCCACGGCCCCACCCTCGCACAGGGCCCACGCCGGGCGGCGCGCCCCGCTCGTCGCCGGCTGGTAGTCACCGGGCGACTACGGTCCGGAGGCCCGCCACCCCGGAGGTTCCCCCCGTGTCCCGACGTCCCCGCCCGTTCCTCGCCGCCGCCCTCGCGGTGGCCCTCGTCCTCGCCGGCTGCGGGGGCGACGACGAGTCCGCAGCCGACTCGACCACCCCGGCGGCGACCGAGGACCTGTCCGGCTCGATCACCGTCGCGGCCGCCGCGTCGCTCACCGACGCCTTCACGGAGATCATCGAGGGCTTCGAGGACGAGTATCCCGACGCCGACGTCGAGGCGACGTTCGACTCGTCGGGGACCCTGTCGGACCAGATCCTCCAGGGCTCGGGCGCCGACGTGTTCGCCTCCGCCGACGAGACCAACATGGCCAAGCTCACCGACACCGACGTCGTCACCGAGGAGCCGACCGTCATCGCCCGCAACCAGCTCGTGATCGTCACCAAGCCGGGCAACCCCGAGGGCATCGAGACCCTCGACGACCTCGCCGACGTCGGCGTCGTCGCCCTGTGCGCCGAGGACGCGCCGTGCGGCCGCTTCGCGGGCCAGGTGCTCGAGGGGGCCGACGTAGAGATCCCGGAGTCGTCGGTGACCCGCGGCCAGAACGTCCGCACGACCCTGACCGCGGTGACCGAGGGCGACGCCGTCGCCGGGATCGTGTACGTCACCGACGCCGCCGCGGCGGGCGACGCCGTGTCGACCGTCGAGATCCCCGAGGACGAGAACGCGGTCGCCGTCTACCCGATCGGCGTGATCTCCGGCAGCCTGGAACGCGACCTCGCCGACGCATTCGTCGCCTACGTCGCGTCCGACGAGGGCCAGGCGGTGCTCGCCGAGTACGGGTTCCTCCCGCCCGCGTGAGCCGGGGGCGTCGCCGACCGCCCGTCGCGGCGCTGGCCGCGGCGGCGGTCGCGGTCGCGTTCTTCGCCCTGCCCCTGGTGGGCCTGTTGCAGCGGGCCGACTGGCGCGCCCTGCCGGACGACCTCACCCGCCCGGCCGCGCTCGACGCCATGCGGCTGTCGCTGGTCGCCTCGCTGGCGGCCACCGCGGCGACCGTCGTGTTCGGCACGCCCCTGGCGTGGGTGCTCGCCCGGGTGCCGATCCCCGGCCGGGGGCTGGTGCGCGGCCTGGTGCTCCTGCCGATGGTGCTGCCGCCCGTGGTCGGCGGCGTCGCCCTGCTCTCCGCGTTCAGCCTCGGCAGCCCGCTCGGCGGCTGGCTCCACGACACGTTCGGCCTCCAGCTCACCTACCGCCCGGCGGGGGTCGTGGTGGCCGAGACGTTCGTCGCCATGCCGTTCTACGTGATCACCGTCGAGGCCGGGCTCCGCAGCCTCGACCCTCGCTTCGAGGAGGTCGCCGCCGGGCTGGGCGCGGGCCCGGTCACCACGTTCCGGAGGGTCACCCTGCCGATGATCGCCCCGTCGGTCGCCGCCGGCGCGGTGCTGGCGTGGGCCCGGGCGCTGGGCGAGTTCGGGGCGACGATCACCTTCGCCGGCAACATCGTCGGCCGCACCCAGACCCTTCCCCTGGCCGTGTACCAGCGCCTGGAGAGCGACCGCGACGCCGCCGTCGCGCTCAGCCTGCTGCTGCTGGGCGTCTCGTTCGCGGTGCTCGCCGGGCTGGGCGACCGCTGGCTCGTGCGCCGGTGAGCCTCGACGCTCGGATCCGGGCCTCCCGGGGTCGCTTCACGCTCGACGTCGAGGTCGCCTGCGACGCCGGGTCGGTGCTCGCGGTGCTCGGACCCAACGGCGCGGGGAAGACGACGCTCCTGCGCTGCCTCGGCGGGAATCTCGCGATCGACGCCGGCCACGTGCGCCTCGACGGCGAGGTGCTCGACGACCCGGCGACCGGGACGTTCGTCGCCCCCGAGCACCGCCGGGTCGGCACCGTGCCCCAGGACCACCTCCTCTTCCCGCACCTCAGCGCGCTGGAGAACGTCGCCTTCGGGCCGCGCGCCCGCGGCGTGGCTCGGCGCGACGCCCGCGAGCGGGCGCGGGCCCGGCTCGCCGCCGTCGGCCTGGAGGACCGGGCCGGCGACCGGCCGGCGCGCCTCTCGGGCGGGCAGTCGCAGCGGGTCGCGCTGGCCCGGGCGCTGGCGACCGATCCAGCCCTCCTGCTGCTCGACGAGCCGCTCGCCGCGCTCGACGCGACCACCCGGGCGACGACCCGCCGCGACCTGCGCCGCCACCTCGGCGACTTCCCGGGACCGACCGTGCTCGTCACCCACGACCCGATCGACGCCCTGGTGCTCGCCGACGTGATCGCCGTCGTCGAGGACGGCCTGGTCACGCAGTCCGGCCCCGCCGCCGAGGTCGCCCGGCGGCCCCGTACCCCCTACGTCGCCGACCTGGTCGGGACGAACCTCCTGCGCGGCGAGGCCCACGGCACCGAGGTCGCGGTCGGGGCGGCGACCGTCCGCCTGGCCGAGACGGCCGACGGGCCGGTGCACCTGACGATCGCCCCCTCGGCGGTGACGCTCCACCCCGATCCGCCGCAGGGCAGCGCCCGCAATCGCTGGCCGGCGACCGTCGTCGACGTCGAGATGGTCGGGGAGCGGGCCCGCGTCGAGCTGACCGGCGAGCTGCCCCTCACCGCCGAGGTGACCCCCGCCGCGGTCGCCGACCTCGGCCTCGCACCGGGCCTGGCGGTGTGGGCCTCGGTCAAGGCCACCGAGGTCGCCGCCTACCCCTGACGTAACAGTTGGGGTCGGAGGAAAACCGTTACCCGCGGGTGCGCCGACGACGGGGCGGCGGGGGCCGGTAGGGTCGCTCCGCCCGGCGGCCCCGACCCGTCGTCCGTGGCCCCGTGGTGGAGGTCGGAAGGACGACGCGTGCTCCGTAGGTCGATCGTGGTGGTGCTGGCGGTGGCGCTCGGCGTGCTCGGGGCGTGCACCGGTGACGAGGGGGACCAGGACGAGGTCGGCATCGAGATCGACGGCGACGACCTCGCCGTCGGCGAGCCGTCCTCGCTGGAGCTGCCGTCGCCACGGCCGGTGAACCCGTTCGTCGTCCCCGTCGACGGCGGCGTGTGGGTGATCGGCGGCGTGACCGGCCGGTCGTCCGCCTGGGTGCCCAGCAACTGGGCGGTGCTCTACGACGCGAGCGGAGCCCCGGTGCGGTCCGTGAGCCTCCCGGTCGACGACGGTCGCTTCCTCGCCTCCGGCACGATCGTCGGCGACGACGACGCGATCCTCGTCGCCACCGCGTGCGTGGTGCCGACCTCCCGGTCGGGCTGCGACGGACGCCGGGTGCCGGTCGTGGTGCGCCTCGGCGGCGAGGCCGAGCCGGTCGGGCTCGACGGGCCGCTCGCCGACCTCGGCGACGGGAGGAGCCTGATGGCCGTCGGCCCCGGACCCGATGACGGCGCGGTCGTCGCCGCCGCGGCCGGGCGGGGGGCCGGGTCGTCGGATCCGGTCGTGGTCGAGGCGTGGGCGCTGGGCGTCGACGGCACGAACGAGGAACTGGCCCTTCCGGAGGGAGTGTTCGGCGTCGACGCCGTGTGCGGAGGCGACGACGGCGTGTTCGCGGCGACCCCGTCGACCTCCGGTGGGGTGGCGGTGGTCGACGTCGACTCGGGCGAGGAGATCGCCTCGTTGACCGTGCCGCTCGTCGGCACCGACGACGTCGTCCTGTCGTGCGTCGAGGGGGCGGTCGTCCTCTACGGCCGGGGTTCGCCGGGTGTGCTGGCCGTGCTCGACCCCGAGGCGGGGGAGTGGGTCGATGACCCGGTCGACGTGGACGGCGCGGGCTCGATCCTCGTCGCCGCGGCCGACGGGAGCGCGGTGGTGCTCACCGCCCGCGACGTCGGCGACGACGCGACCGGTGGCCGTCAGACGATCCTCACCTACCGCGCCTCGGCCGAGGGGGTCACCGTGCTCGAACCGTTCGAGACCGACTCCGGCACCGACCACCTCGGTGTCGACCTCGGCGGCGGCGTCGTCGACGCCGGGGCGCTGGTCACCGACCCCGAGGGTGGCTCCCTGCCACCCCTCGGCCTGGGATGATCTACACCGGCGCTCATCCTGGACCCATGATGGACACCGACGTGCATCATCCAGGTTGAGCCGTTCGGCCCTGTTTCGGGACCGCCCCGATAGGGGATTTTGCATTCTCGTGAAGGTGTCGCGCGCCGCGGAGACGTCCGGTCCCATCGGGGCCGTGATCGACGTCGACCGCGGCGGCGCCGAGCGGGGCGAGATCCGGGTGATCCTCTCGGGCGACCTCGACGTGTTCTCCGTCCCCCGTCTCCGCTCGGTCTTCGGCGAGTTCATCGGCAGCTTCGACGTCGTGATCGACCTCTCGGGCGTCGACTTCTGCGACTCCTCGACGCTGCGGGTCTTCGTCGACGCCCAGCGCCGATCCGCCGCCGCCGGACGCACCCTGGAGCTGACCCGGCCGAGCGAGTCGGTCCGCAACCTGTTCGAGGTGAGCGGCCTGAGCGGCGTCCTCCGCGTCACCTCCTGATCCGGAGTTCCCGCATCGGGCCCGACGCCTCCTCCGGCTAGGGTCGAGCGCCCTGGCGTCGTGGCCGAGTGGCTTAGGCAAGGGACTGCAAATCCCTGTACGCGGGTTCGATTCCCGCCGACGCCTCCATCCATCCAAGCAATCCAACCAGTCCGGGATCCTCGGGCGTACGGTCCCAGCATGAAGCGCCTGCTCGCCCTCCTCCTCGTGGTCGGTCTGGTGCTCGGCGCGTGCGGCGGTGACGACGACGGGCAGGTCGACACCGACCGGACCGACACCACCGACGACGGTGGCGGGACCGACGACGGCGGCGGCGAGCCGGGCGGGTCGGCCGCCGGACCGGTCGACGGGGGCGAGATGGTCGCCACGTCGATCACCGAGGGCGGCGAGGATCGGCCGCTGGTCGACGGCACCGAGCTGCGGATCACGTTCGTGCCCGTCGAGGGCGACGCCGACGCGCTGCCCCGGCTGAGCTTCGTCGCCGGGTGCAACACGCACAGCGCGTTCTACGACCTCGCCGGCGACACGATCCACATCGGCGACGTGGCGTCGACCGAGATGGGCTGCGATCCCGGGCTGATGGACCAGGACGCGTGGCTGGCGGGGGTGCTCACCGGCGACGTCGGGTGGGAGCGCGACGGCGACGCCGTGATCCTGACCTCGGGCGACGTCGAGATCACGCTCGTGGCCGCGACCTAGCCCGAAGCCCCGTAATCCCGATCGGGCGTAGGCTCGGCGGCGATGGCTCCCGACCTCGAGGAGCGGGTGGCGAAGACGGCGCGGCAGATCGCGGCCCTGGGCGAGGGCGAGTCGACCTCGGTGTACCGGATGTCGTGGGCGAGCGGCCGGCTGCTCGACCGGGCGATGGCGAACGACGCGTTCCGGACCCGGCTGCTCCGGTTCGTCGACGTGTTCCCGGTGCTCGACGGCGACGAGGACGTCGCCCGTCACCTGGAGGAGCACCTCGACGGCGACGGGGTGCCCC
>JAAYBP010000425.1 GCA_012730075.1 Acidimicrobiales bacterium
AGGGCGGCGAAGTCGTCGAGGTCGCGCTCGGTGCCGGCGAACAGGTTCCGCATCAGGAGCGTCATGGCCGCCTGGCCGTCGGCGGCGGAGCGCAGGCGCTCGACGAGCACTACCCGCCCGCCGTCGGTCAGCGCCTCGGCGGCGCGGGCGAGGATCCTCACCGCGTCGTCGTCGGGCCAGTCGTGGAGCACCTGGGCCAGCACCACGGCGTCGCCCGACGGCAGCGAGTCGAAGAAGCTGCCGGGAGCGGTGGCGGCCCGGTCGGCGACACCCTGCTGCTCGAACCACCACGCCGCGGTGGCCGCGGTGGTGGGCAGCTCGACGATCGTGCCGCGGGCGTCGGGGGCCTCGTGGAGCAGCTCGGCGAGGAGCAGGCCCATGCCGCCGCCGACGTCGACCACGTGGGCGTAGCGGGCCCAGTCGTGACCGGCGCGCACGCGCGGCACCCAGACGGTGGCCCAGCGGGCGAGGTAGCCGTCGAAGCTGCTCGCCAGCGCCGGATCGGAGTGCAGGTCGTCCCAGAAGCCGGCGCCGAAGACCTGCTCGTAGCCCGGCTCGCCGGTGGTGGCGGTGTGGAGCAGACCGGACCACGCCTGGTGCATCCGCCCCTCGGCACCCGAGAGGTCGAGCCGCCGACGCAGCTCGGACGGGTGGTCGTCCACCAGGGCGGCGGCCGGGCCGGTGAGCGAGACCCGGTCGCCGTCGACCGCGAACACGCCCCGGCCGGCCAGGTGGCGCAGCAGCGCGTCGACGGTCACCGGATCGGCGCCGGCGGCCGCGGCCACCTCGGCGGTGGTCGACGCGCCGCCGACGACGTGGTCGGCCAGGCGGAGCGAGGCCGCGACGCGGACGGCGAACGGGGTGAGCAGGTCGGCCAGGTGCTCGATGGCGTGCTCGGCCTCGTGGTCGGCCTCGGCGCTGCCACCCCGGCGCCAGTAGCTCGTCGCCCGGAAGCGGTCGGCGGCCAGCCCGCGGTCGTCGCGGAGATGACGGCGGACCGCGGCGACGTCGGACAGCTCGGCGGCGACGAACACGAACACGTCGGGGTCGAACTCGGGCAGCTCGGCCACGACCGCGCCGAGGTCGACCGTCGGGTCGTCGACCCACCGCACCTCGACCGGGGTGCCGTCGCCGCGCCGCAGCTCGATGCGATCGGACGCGTCGACGGTCCGGACCACGACGGTCAGGGCGGTCGCGGCCGGCGCCTCCTCGACCCAGCGGGCGATAGCCGGCAGGGCGGTCAGGTCGCCGACCATCACGACGTGGGCGGCGGCGGGGTACCCGAACGATGAGCGGGGTCCGGCCACGTGGAGGGTCGCCCCCGGTTCGGCGCCGGCCGCCCACGTCGCCGCCGCACCGCCCTCGTGGAGCACGAACTCGATGTCGAGCTCCCCGGCGTCCGCGTCGTAGCGCCGGACGGTGTAGTCACGGTGGACGACGCTGTGGTCGTCGGGCCAGTCGAGGTGGCCGTCGGCCTGGGCGGGCAGGCTGAACGACCCTCCCCCGGCGGGCGGCGGGAACACCTTGACGTGGTCGTCGGGGGCGGCGGTGACGAAGCCGGGGAGGTCGAAGCCGTCCTGGTGGAACGGACCGAGCTGGTCGCCGGTGAACGTGATCCGGCGGAGGCGCGGGCCGACGTCGGTGACCCGAGCGACCGTCAGCTCCCGCAGGGCGACCGGGTGGTCGACGTGGCGCCCGCTCATCCGGCCACCGCCCGCAG
>JAAYBP010000064.1 GCA_012730075.1 Acidimicrobiales bacterium
CACCGATCCGCGCCAGGCCGGACCGCAGCGTCGGATCGGGGGCGGCCAGGTCGACCCACGACTCGCAGAGCAGCGCGGCGAGGTCGATCCCCGAGGGCCGATCGGCCCGGCGGGCCGCCACGACCTCGCCCCACGCCGACCCGGACGACCCGGACGGCACCGTTGCGCCACCCGACACCGACGCCTCGGACTCCTCCGGCGAACCCGGCGCCCCACCCGACCCGGAGGACCCCGACGACCCGGACGACAGCAGCGGCCGGGACGGTCCCGCGACCAGCGCCCGCGGCGCCGGCGGTCGGTCGGCCTCTCCGAGCACCGCCTCGACCCATCCGTCGAGCTCGTCGGGGACGAGCACGGCGTCGACCAGGCCCGCGGCGAGGGCGGTCTCGGCCGAGTGTGACCGCCCGGTCACGTCCTCCCCCGTCGTCGCCTCGACCAGGCGGGGTCCGGCGAAGCCGACGACCGCGCCCGCCTCGGCGGCCCGCAGGGAGCAGAGCGACGCGTAGCTGGCGAACACGCCCCCGGTGGTCGGCGACCGCATGACCGCGACGCTGAGGAGCCCGGCCTCGGAGTGGCGGCGGATGGCGCCGGCGACCCGACCCATCTGCACGAGCGACACCATGCCCTCCTGCATCCGCGCCCCGCCGCTGCGCGTCACGCACACGACCGGGAGCCGCCGCTCGCAGGCCCGGTCGAAGGCCCGCACGACCCGCTCGCCGTGCACGACCCCCATCGACCCGCCGAACGCGTCGAAGTCGCCCTCGATGCGCACGTGGGTGGCGGTCAGGCCGGTGCGCACCGACTCGGCACCGACCTCGGCCAGCCGCTCGGCGTAGCCCGGGAAGTCGAGCGGGTCACCGCTGCGGAGGTCGGTGTCCCACTCCTCGATCCACCCGGTCAACGTCGCCGCCGATCGTCGCTCACCCCGGCAGCCTGACCAATCGTGCCGCTCGGCCGCCAACCGGTCGCACCGATCGCCGGTCGCCGACCGGCCGAGCCGACGGACCGCAACGAACCGGAACAGATCACGCCGCCTCCCCCGGGTCGACCAGCCGCGTCGCCACCTCGTTGGCGAGCAGCCGCCCCCCGCGGGTGAGCACCAGGCGGTCGCCCCGCACCTCGACCAGCCCGACGAGGGCGGCCCGGTCGGCGGGCGGCAGCGCGGCGACCGGCACCCCCGCCTCGGTGCGGAGCGAGAGTTGCACCGCCTCCAGACGACGAGCGCCGGGTTCGAGCCGCTCGGAGCCCGCGACCGGCTCGCGGCCCGCCTCTACCTCGTCCGCGTAGCGCTCGGGCGTGCGGACGTGCCAGTAGCGCACGCCGTCGCGGTGGCCGTGCGCCGCGCACCCGAGCGCCACGTAGTCCCCCATCGACCAGTAGAGGAGGTTGTGCCGGCAGCGGTGCCCCGGTCGGGCCCAGTTGGAGATCTCGTACCAGCCGTACCCGGCGGCCTCGAGCCGGTCCGACGCGTCGAGGTACTTGTCGGCCTGGTCGTCGTCGTCGGGGTGGCGCGACGGGTCGTCCGCGAGCGGCGTACCCGGCTCGACGGTGAGTCCGTAGGCGCTGACGTGGTCGGGCTCCAGGGCCAGGGCGCCGTCGAGCGTCGTCGCCCAGTCGGCGCGGGACTCGCCGGTGCCGCCGTAGATCAGGTCGAGGTTGACGTCCAGCCCCGCGCCGCGCGCCGCGGCGACCGCCGGCCCCACCGCCTCGACCGGATGACGACGACCCAGGGCGTCGAGGACGTGGGCCACGAACGACTGCACGCCGATCGACACCCGCGTGACGCCGCCGGCCGCGAAGGCGGCGGCCCGCCCGGCGTCGAGGTCCTCCGGGTTGCACTCGACGGTGACCTCGGCCCCCTCGGCGACCGGCAGCTCGGCCAGGACCGCCAGGAGGGGCGTGGGGTCGACCCGCGACGGTGTGCCGCCGCCGACGAACACCGACGTGACCGGCGCCAGCCCGGGCGCGAGGCGGGCGGCGTGCACCCGGCACGCCTCGAGGTAGCGGGCGGCGACGTGGTCGCGGTCGGTCCAGGTGGCGAACGCGCAGTAGTCGCAGCGGTGCCGGCAGAACGGCACGTGCAGGTACGCGCCGAACGGTGCCCGCGCCGCCGCGGGCGGGTTCGGGCTCAGGGCCGGTAGCTCAGACCCAGCTCGTCGATGCGCTTGACCGCGCCGTCCTCGGAGGTGTCGAGGATGCACGCGATCGTGCGCAGGTCGTCGCGGCGGATGGTCAGCACCCGGCCGTTGAAGTCCTGGCGTTGCACCTGGATCATCGTGAGGTAGCGGGTGAGCATCTCGGCCGAGACGCCCGACAGCTCGTCGAGCTGGGTGAGGTCGATCACGATCTTGCGCTGGTCCGGCGCGGTCGACGTCAGGTCGACCACGTCGTCGTCGCCGTCGCGATCGCGGGGCAGGAGCTGGTCGACCGGCACGTTGTAGAAGCGGGCCAGACGCTGGAGGCGCGGCACCGAGATGGCCCGCTCGCCCCGCTCGTAGGCCCCGAGCACCGAGGCCTTGAACTCCTGGGCCGACGCCTCCTCGGCCTCCTGGAGCGAGAGCCCCTTCTGGCGCCGGATGGACCGCAACCGCTCGCCCACCTTCCGGCCGTACTCCTGGGAGGCGACGTCATCGAGCTCGCTGTCGATGATGCTCATCGGGTTCCTGGTTCTCCTGGATCGGGCACCCCGGGGGCGGGTGCGGGGTGACGCGCTGCGAGCCTGGCGGCTCCGGTCCGCCACACTACGTCACCACAGACCGGGGGGCAACCACCCTACGTGCTGAGATCCGGGTCAGACGGCCTACGCGTCACCGGGACGGTCACCCGGAGCGACCAGCCCCGCCCTCAGGGCCACCAGGAGTGAACCCGCCGCGACCGCGGCCGTCTCGCTGCGCAGCACCGTCGGCCCGAGCGCGACCAGGGCCGGGGCGGACGCCAGCTCGCCCTCGGACCACCCGCCCTCGGGGCCGACCAGCACCGTCGGGCGGTCCAGGCTCGGAGCCGCGCCGGTCGGCTGGGCCAGCGCCGCGCCCGGCTCGGCCGCCGCGTCGGCGACCGCCACCCCGGCCCGGACCTCGGGCAGCCAGGCCCGTCGGCACTGCATCGTCGCCTCCCGCGCGACGCGCCCCAGGCGTTCGCCGTGCGACGCGGCCCGGTCCCCCTCCCAGCGGACGACCGACCGGTCGGCGACGAGCAGCCAGATCCGGTCGACCCCCAGCTCGGTCAGCTTCTGCACCGCCCACTCGGGCCGCTGGCCCTTCACCGGGGCCAGGGCGACCGTGATCAGCGGCGCGGTCCGCTCCTCGACCACCACGTCGCCGACCGGCTCCACCGCGGCGGCGCGGAGACGCCCACGTCGCCACCGCCCCCGCCCGTCGCCGACGGTGATCGGGTCGCCGACGCGGAGCCGTCGGGCCCGGCGCAGGTGGTGCTCGTCGTCGGGGGCCAGGACCGGCTCGTCGACGTCGTCGACGAGCACGTGCGGATCGCGCGAACGCGCCAGGCGCTCACCCACCGGGCTACTTGAACGCCGACTTGATGCGGGACAGGAAGCCGGAGTCCGGTTCGGCGACGGTCTCGTCGCGCAGCGCGGCGAGCTGGCGGAGGAGCTGCTCCTCCTCCTCGGAGATGTCGCGGGGCACGTCGACCACGACCTCGATGCGCACGTCGCCCCGTCCGCGCCCGCGGACGCGGGGCACGCCTCGGCCGCGCAGGCGGATCACGGTGCCGGGCTGGGTGCCGCGGGGGATGACGACGTCCTCGGTGCCGTCGAGCGTCTCGAACGGGAACGTGAGGCCGAGGGTGGCCTGGCTCAGCCCGAGGTGGAGCTGGTGCACGAGGTCGTCGCCGTCGCGGGCGAAGCGCTCGTGGGGGGCGACCCGGAGGTGGACGTAGAGGTCGCCGGCCGGCCCACCCCGCGGGCCCGCCGGTCCGTAGCCGGGCAGGCGTAGCGTGTTGCCGTCGGCGACGCCGGGCGGGATGTCGACGGTGTAGGTGCGCTCGATCGGCCGGCGCCCCTCGCCGCGGCAGTCGGGGCACGGATCGGCGACCTCCTGGCCCGTGCCCCCGCAGGTCGGGCAGGCGTGGGCGGTGACCATCTGGCCGAGCAGCGACTGGCGCACCTGGCGCACCTGGCCCGCGCCGCCGCAGGTCGAGCAGGTGGTCGGCGACGTCCCGGGGCGGGCACCGGTGGCCTCGCAGGTGTCGCACGGCGACGGCACCGTGGCGCTGACCGGCGCCTGGGTGCCGAACACGGCCTCCTCGAACGTCAGGTCGACGACGATCTCCATGTCGCCCCCGGGCGGCGGACCGGTGCGGCGGCGACCGCTCCCACCGAACCCGCCGGACGCGCCGCCGAAGAAGGCGTCGAAGATGTCGCCGAGGCCGCCGCCGAAGGGGTCTCCGCCGGCGGGACCCCGCGAGTCGGTGCCGAACGTGTCGTAGCGCTGCCGTCGGTCCGGGTCCGAGAGCACCTCGTAGGCGTGGGCGACCTCCTTGAACCGAACCTCGGCGTCGGGGTCGTCGGGGTTGGCGTCGGGGTGGTGCTCGCGGGCGAGTCGGCGGTAGGCCCGCTTGATCTCGTCGGCGGTGGCGGTGCGGGCGACGCCGAGCGTCGCGTACAGGTCCTGGGGCATCTGCGTCCTTCGTCAGCCCTCGCTCAGGCGGCGACCGAGCCGGTTGCTCACGACGGCCACGGCCGCCAGCGCCTGCACGTAGTCCATGCGGGTCGGACCGAGCACGGCGACGGTGCCGACCGGCTCGCCCTCGACCTCGTAGGGCGACAGCACGAGGGCGCACTCGGCGAGGTTCTCCAGACCGGTCTCGGACCCGATCGCCACCTGGAGGCCCCGGTCGAGGACGTCGCGGAGCAGGGACACGACGACGAGCTGCTGTTCGAGCACGCCGAGCACCTCGCGGACGGTCTCGACCGCGTCGAACGCGCCGGCGACTCGGTCGGTGCCGCCGACGTACAGGTGGTCACCGTCGGCCCCGGCGGTCCGGGCGGCCGCCGCCACCAGGCGGGCCACCGCGGCGTCGGCCGGGGCCGGAACCGACGCGAGGGAGTCGAGCCGCCGACCCTCGAGGTGGCGGCGCAGGTGGGCGGTCGCGGCGGTCAGGTCCTCGTCGGTGGCCTCGGGGTGCTCGCCGACCAGCTCGACGGTGGCCTTGTGGATCGCCCCGTTGGAGAGCACGACGACCAGCAGCGCGGCCCGGGCGGTGATCCCGACGAGCTGCACCGACCGGACGACCGCGATCTCCTGGGGCGGCCCGGTGATGACCGCCGCGGTGCCGGTCAGCCCGGCCAGCAGCCGCGACGTGTCGACGAGCATCTGCTCGAGCGCGCCGTGGGTGCGGTCGAAGAAGGCCCGCACGTGCTGGGCCGACGCCCGGTCGAGCGACCCCCGCCCGGCCAGGTGGTCGACGTAGTAGCGGTAGCCGGCCTCGGTGGGGATGCGACCGGCGCTGGTGTGGGGCTGGGCGAGGTAGCCGTCGTGCTCGAGGGTGGCCATCTCGTTGCGGACCGTGGCCGAGGACACCTCGACCCCGGGGGCGGACGCGACGTGACCCGAGCCGACCGGTTGGGCCGTGTGGATGTACTCCTCCACCACCGCCCGGAGGATCGAGGCCTTGCGATCGTCGAGCATTCGTCTGCCTGCACCGGGTTGCGGGTCGGGCCCGGAAGCCCATCGGTTGGCACTCGACTCTACCGAGTGCTTGCCACCCGGCCACGTACCGGACCCCGGGCCGCGGCGACGGATCGATCCCGGCTCCGGATGACGTTCAGGCGAGGAACTGCCGGTAGAAGTCGGGGTCCGTGAGGATCTGCTGGTAGATCCGGTCACTGAGCACGGCGTCCTCCATCGCCTGGGCGATGATCGCGTCGAGGCGCTCCTTGGGGACGTTCTTCTGCATCTTCTCCATCGCCGCCTGGGACTGGGTGGTCTGGGGCAGCTTCGGCTCGAACTTCGTGCGACCCTGGCCGGGCGGCTTCATGCCCCGGAACCCGGCGCCGTGGTGGTAGACGACACCGCCGTAGATGCCGAACAGCAGCGGGTGCAGGTCGACCGTGTTGGACCGCAGCAACGGCGCCCAGGTGAGCCCGGCCCGGTCGAGCAGCCAGGCGAGGTTGCCCCCGACGTCGGTGCGGCCGTCGCGGAACGGGTGGCCCGACGACCAGTCGCCGGGCAGGTTCGACCAGGTGTCGGCCCGCACGACGCAGAAGCACGGGTGGGGCTGGGAGTCGCCGTGGTTCTCGAGGCGCTGCACCGCGACGAGGGCGTGGTCGGCCAGGAGGCGCCGGGCCGGGGCGATCGGATCGGCGATCGGGAAGGCGTCGCCGTCGAGGAAGACCAGCAGGTCGTCGGGCTCGCCGTCGTCGACCATGACCCGACCGAGGAGGTTGAGCTTGCCGGCGTGGTTGCCGAGCGAGGGGACGACCACGTCGAAGTGACGCTCGTACTCGGCATCGACGCCCTCGAGGCTCCCGTAGAGGACGAAGGGCTCGGAGCAGAACCGGTCGAGGTAGCGGCGCTGGATCTCGATCCAGTCGGTGTTGTGGTGGTGCGCGGTGGCGATGCGGATCACCGGGGCGGGCCTCCGGGGCGGGAGCGGGGCGGGCGGTCGGTCGTGGGGACGGGCGGGGTCAGTCGTCGAGGCGGAGGGCGCTGACGAAGGCCTCCTGGGGTACCTCGACCCGGCCGATCGACTTCATCTTCTTCTTGCCCTCCTTCTGGCGTTCGAGGAGCTTGCGCTTGCGGGTGATGTCGCCGCCGTAGCACTTGGACAGGACGTCCTTGCGCTTCGCCTTCACCGTCTGGCGGGCGATGATCCGACCGCCGACCGCCGCCTGGATCGGCACGTCGAAGAGCTGACGCGGGATCAGCTCCTTCAGCTTCTCGCACATGCGTCGGCCGTAGTCCTCGGCCTTCTCGCGGTGGACGATCATGCTGAACGCGTCGACCGGCTGGCTGTTGAGCAGCACGTCGACCTTGACGAGCGCCGACACGCCGTAGCCGTCGGCCTCGTAGTCGAGGCTGGCGTAGCCCTGGGTGCGGCTCTTCATCTGGTCGAAGAAGTCGGTGACCACCTCGGCGAGCGGCACCCGGTAGCGCAGCTCGACCCGCTCGGGCGACAGGTACTCGAGCTTGACCATCTCGCCCCGCCGGTTCTGGCACAGCTCCATCAGGGTGCCGGTGTAGTCGGTGGGGGTGAGGATCGAGACCGTCAGCCACGGCTCCTCGATCGAGTCGACCTCGCTCATCGGCGGCATCTCCGACGGGTTGTCGATCTCGACGACCGTGCCCTTGGTGGTGTGCACCCGGTACTCGACCGACGGGGCGGTGGCGATCAGGCTGAGGTCGAACTCGCGCTCGAGCCGCTCGCGGACGATCTCCATGTGGAGCAGCCCGAGGAACCCGCAGCGGAAGCCGAAGCCGAGCGCCCCGGAGCTCTCCGGCTCGTAGGTGAAGCTCGAGTCGTTGAGCCGCAGCTTCTCCAGCGCCTCGCGGAGGTCGGGGAACTCGTCGCCGTCGATCGGGTACAGGCCGCAGAACACCATCGGCTTGGGGTCCCGGTAGCCGGCGAGCGGCTCGTCGGCGGGGGCGGCGGTGTCGGTGACGGTCTCGCCCGACTTGGCGGCGCCGACGTCCTTGATGCCGGCGATCAGGTAGCCGGTCTCGCCGGGGCCGAGCGCGTCGACCGGCTGCGGGTCGGGCGACCGGACCCCGATCTCCTCGGCGCCGTGGGTGGCGCCAGCCTGCATGAACCGCAGCTTGGCGCCCGCGCGCATCGTGCCGTCCATGACCCGCACCGAGCTGACGACCCCCCGGTACTGGTCGAAGTGGCTGTCGAAGATCAGGGCGCGGAGCGGGGCGTCGGCGTCACCGGTGGGCGGGGGGATGCGGTCGATGACGGCGTCGAGCAGGTCACCCACGCCCTCGCCGGACTTGGCGCTGATGCGCAGCACCTCCTCGGCGGGGATGCCGAGCACCGCCTCGATCTCCTCCGCGCAGCGGTCGGGGTCGGCGGCTGGGAGGTCGATCTTGTTCATGCACGCCACGATCTCGAGGTCGTTCTCGAGGGCGAGGTAGCAGTTGGCCAGCGTCTGGGCCTCGATGCCCTGGGCCGCGTCGACGAGCAGGACCACGCCCTCGCAGGCGGCGAGGGACCGGCTCACCTCGTAACCGAAGTCGACGTGGCCGGGCGTGTCGATCAGGTTGATCACGTGGTCCCGCCACGGAATGCGCACCGACTGGAGCTTGATCGTGATGCCCCGCTCGCGCTCCAGGTCCATCGAGTCGAGGTACTGGGCGCGCATGTCGCGGGCGCTGACGATGCCGCTCAGCTCGAGCACCCGGTCCGACAGCGTGGTCTTGCCGTGGTCGATGTGGGCGATGATCGAGATGTTGCGGAGGCGGTCGAGGTCCATGGCGGTCGTGCGAGCCTACCGACCGGCTCCTCCCCGCCTCCTGCCGATCGGCTCACGACGGTCGCCTCGCGTCGCCCCCCGATCGGCGATGCGTCGATCGTGCGACGGTCGTTCCGGGCGCATGTGACTCGGGAGGCCGTGACCCGGTAGCGTTCCCGGGCTACTACGACCGAGCGACCGCCCGACCGGCGAGGAAACCGTGGCCAACATCAAGAGCCAGATCAAGCGCAACCGCCAGAACGAGAAGCGCCGCCTGCGCAACAAGAGCGTGCGCTCCGACCTCCGCACCCGCACCAAGGCCGCCGAGGCCGCCGCCGCCGAGGGCCAGGAGGGCGCCGAGGAGGCGCTGCGCACCGCGCTCAAGCGCATCGACAAGGCCGCCTCGAAGGGCGTGATCCACAAGAACCAGGCCGCCCGCCGCAAGTCGCGCCTGGTCAAGCGGGCCGCCGCCGCGTCCGCCGCCGCCGAGGCCTGACTCAGCGACCCCGGCGCCGGTTCGCCGCCGCCAATCGGGCGACCAGCACCTCCATGACCAGCTCGTCGGGCCACGCCTGCGCGCCCCTCAACGCCAGGTCGGCGTCGGCGAGCAGCCCGATCGCCCGGGCG
Source organism: Acidimicrobiales bacterium (assembly GCA_012730075.1). Lineage (GTDB taxonomy): Bacteria > Actinomycetota > Acidimicrobiia > Acidimicrobiales > Iamiaceae > Iamia. Next base: position 9,035 of record JAAYBP010000064.1, read on the forward strand.
ATGCCGGACGAGCCGAGCCTCCGGCCCTGCTCCAACGCCTTGCGGGCCGGAAACGTCGATCCCCTCAGACCGAGTACGGCCGCCGCGTCCTTCTCGCCTCGCGCCCCGGACCCGTCGAGGCGCAGCATCCGGGCGTAGTGCCCGTGGAGCGTCGCCATCACCTGGAGGGCGTGACGGTCGCCGCCGCGCATCATGCGCTGGAGCCGGTCGAGTGCGGTGGCGGGGTCGCCCCGGTCGATGGCGTCGGTCAGCTCCCACGGGGGGACACCGCCCGCCTCGCCCAGCCACGGCTCCACGTCGTCGACGTCGAGGCGGGCGCCGTCGCCGTGGATCCCGGCCAGTCGCTCCGCCAGCTCGACGACCGCGCCCGCGTTCTCACCGAGCCGCTCGGCCACGAGGGAGGCGGCCGGCCGGTCGAGCTTCAGGCCGTGGCCGGCGAGCTGGGCGGTGACCCACGCCTCGCGGTTCTTGCCCGGCGCGTCGGCCTCGACGATCTCGGCCCCAACGGCCTTCAGCGCCTTGCTCAGCGTCGGAGGTACCGCGCCCAGGCGGCTGCCCGGCTCGGGCACCCGCTCCCACACCAGGACGAGGTCGGTGGTGTCGAGCGGCTCGGCCAGGTGGTCGAGCAACGGGCGGAGGGCGTCCGCGTTGGTGAACCGGGCGAGGTGGCGGGCCACGACGATCCGCCGATCGGTGAGGAACGGCATGGTGTTGGCGGCGTCGACGACGGCGGCCAGCTCGTAGTCGGGGCCGGCGTGCTCGTCGACCAGGAGGCCGCGGTCGCCGTCGCCGACGAGCCGGTCGACGGTGGTGACGACCACCTCCTCGCGCAGCACGTCGTCGGAGCCCTTGATCAGCCGGATCGAACCCATCAGGGCGACCCATCCGTGCGGGCGGCCTGGATCGCCCGGATGACGGTGACCGCCCGGCGACCGGCGCGCCCGTCGAGCCAGCGGTCGACCGGACGCCCGTCGACCGCGTCGAGCGCCGCCTCGACCGCCACCGCCACCCGATCGTCGGGGTCGACGGCGCCGCTCACCCCGCCGAACCTAGCGGCCCCCGGGGACGATCGTGGCCGGACGAGATCCGTCGTCGCCCCACCGCCCACGCGCCGGGTCAGGCGGGCTCAGCGAGGCGCACGGTGCCGTCGGCGAGGTCGACCACCAGCCCGCCCACGGGCGACCGCTCGCCCGGCTCCGCCCTTCCCCTCCACACGGTGCGCGCCACGCGCGCCCGGTGCCGCGCGGCCCGCTCCTCGTCACCGGCCGACATGCCCGGGCCGACCACCAGCACGTCGACGCGGGTGACCCCGGCGCGGCGGAGGCCCTCGAGCACCCGGGTCGGGCCGGTCGAGGGCGCGACCGTCACCACCGTGGCCCCGCCGGCCCGCCACACCTCGACCCCCGGGGCCGCGACGACGTGGGTCGCCGGCCGGGCCAGCGTCGCCGCCGGTGCGAGGAGCGACGTCACCACCACGATCCCTGCGCCGATCCGCAGTCCCGACCGCACCGGGCCTGGCGTCGCCTCGCGCGTGCCCCCGGAACCGCCCCGCCGAGTCGAGGCGGCCACCGCTGCCGCGACCCCCGCGACCACGACCCCCACGCCGACGGCGTCGAGCTCGCCCAGCGGCAGCGACGACGCGGTTCGCGCGACCAGCCAGAGGCCGTCGAGCGCCAGCCGGGTCGGCAGGTGAAGCGCCCTCGCCCACGGGTCGCCGATCAGCCCCGCCGCCAGTCCGGCGGGCAGGCCCCACGTCATCACCAGCGCGGCGGCCGGACCTCCGACCACGTTGGCGGGTAGGGACACCACCGGCACGCCCCCGAAGTAGGCGACGAGGAGGGGCGCCACGCCGAGCTGGGCCGACGCACCGACCGAGAAGGGCACCGTCACCACGGTCGGTCCGGGCAGGGCGTCGGCCAGACGGGGCCCGAGGAGCAGGATGCCCGTCGTCGCCACCACCGAGAGCTGGAACCCGACGGAGCGCACGAGGAAGGGGTCGACCAGGACGAGCGCGGAGACCGCCAGGGCACCGACGTGGATCGCCGGCGTCGGGCGTCCCCGAGCCGCCGCCAGCGCCGCCGCCGACGCCATCGCCACGGCCCGCAGCACCGACGGCTCGAACCGGGTGGCCAGGGTGAACACCGTCAGCACCCCGGCCAGTGCGACCAGCCGCGCCGACCACGGCAGCCGGCGAAGGAGCGGCGCCAGGAGGACCGTCACGAACGCGACGTTCTGTCCCGACACGGCGAGCAGGTGGGAGAGACCCGAGCCGCGGAAGTCGTCGACCATCTCCGGCGGCTGGTCGCGGTCGTCGCCCAGGACGAGGCCGGAGTACAGCGCCCGGCGGTCGTCGCCGAGGTGCTCGACGCCCGCCACGAGGGTGCGGCGGATGCGGTTCGCGATCCGCCACGGCGCCGACGCCTGGCCGCCCGGGTCGGCAGCCCGAACCCGCAACCGGGCGACGACGTGGCGGGTGCGCAGGTGGGAGTCGTCGGCGTCGAGCGGGGCGACGCGTCCCTCGATGCGCACCGGCTCCCCGGCGAGCCTTCCGGCCACGACCTCGGCGGCGGCGCCGTCGGCCTCCAGGAGCAGGAGGCGCCCGTCGGCCCGGCCGACCGCCTCGACCGTGTCGTAGCGGGTCTCGGGGTCGGTCACCAGCACCACCCGGCCCGCCCATGGACGCGGATCGGGCGGCGCCATCCCGGCCTCGGCACGCGCCGCCATCATCGACGAGGCCAGCGCGACGGCGACGATCAGCCAACGGGGTCGGCGGGCGGCGACGGCCCCGACCGCGGCGGCCACCGGAAGCCACGTCGACATCGGGGCCGCGACGAGCGCGCCGACCGCGGCGGCCACCGCGATGCCCACCGCCTCGACGGTGCGCAGCCCCGGCGGATCGTCCGGAGGGGCCGGCAGGCCCCACGGCGCGGCGCCGGGGATCACACGGTCACCAGCGGGCGGATCCGCTCGAGCTTCGCCTCGCCGATACCGGGCACGTCGAGCAGCTCGTCGACCGACCCGAACGGGCCGTTCTCGTCGCGGAACGTCACGATGGCGGCGGCCGTCGCCGGCCCGACCCCGGGCAGCGTGTCGAGCTCGGCCTCATCGGCCGCGTTGAGGTCGACGAGCGGCGCCGCTGTCCCACCGTCGGACGATCCCCCGGCGCCGTCGGCCGGCGGCGCCCCGTCGGGTCCGACGACGGCGGGCGGGTCGGGCTCGCCGACGCGGGGCACGTAGAGGCGGGACCCATCGGCGAGCCGGGCGGCGAGGTTGATGCGCTGGGGGTCCGCGTCGGGGGCGAGCCCACCGGCCGCGTGCACCAGGTCGTCGACCCGCGCCCCGACGGGCAGCCGGTACACGCCCGGGGCGTTCACCGCCCCCGCCGCGTGGGCCACCACCTCCTCGGGC
>JAAYBP010000426.1 GCA_012730075.1 Acidimicrobiales bacterium
GGAGCACGGGCTGTGGGCAGTGGGGGCCTCTTTGTGGGGTCTCCACAACATTCGGGGGGCGGGGTTGGGCGTGCGCCGGTTGAATTGGGCAACTTCCGCTGAAACCGCCTGTCCGATGTGCGTGGGGCCAACGTTCGGTGACACATTCGGAACCATCCCCACCCCGGGGAGTGTTCGTCGTGAGGAGAATCTGTGTTCAAGCGCATCGCCATCGTCAACCGGGGGGAGGCCGCCATGCGGCTCATCCACGCGGTCCGGGAGATGAACGCCGAGTGGCGGGACGCGGAGCCCATCACGACGATCGCGCTGTACACCGACGGCGAGACCTCGGCCATGTTCGCCCGCGAGGCCGACGAGGCCTACCCGCTGGGCCCGGCGTCCGAGCGCCCGTACCTCAACCACGACCTCCTGGCGAAGGTGCTCACCGAGGTCCGCGCCGACGCCGTGTGGGTCGGCTGGGGCTTCGTCGCCGAGGACGCCGCCTTCGCCGACCGCATGGCCGAGCTGGGCATCACCTTCATCGGCCCCAGCGGCGACGCGATGCGCTCCCTGGGCGACAAGATCGGCTCCAAGCTGCTCGCCGAGGAGGCCGGCGTCCCGGTCGCCCCGTGGAGCAACGGCGGCGTGCACACCCTCGACGAGGCCCTCGAGGCCGCCGAGCGCATCGGCTACCCCCTCATGCTCAAGGCCACCGCGGGCGGCGGCGGGCGCGGGATCCGCCGCGTCGACACCCCCGAGGACCTGACCGACGCCTACCAGCGCACCTCCGACGAGGCCCTCCGCGCCTTCGGCAGCGGCGTGCTGTTCCTCGAGAAGCTCGTCACCGGCGCCCGCCACGTCGAGGTGCAGCTCATCTCCGACGGGGATACTGCGTGGGCCCTCGGCGTCCGCGACTGCACCGTGCAGCGCCGCAACCAGAAGATCATCGAGGAGTCGCGCTCGCCGCTGCTCACGCCCGGTCAGGTCGCGACGGTCGCCCGCAGCGCCGAGCGCCTCGCCCGCCTCGTCGGCTACCAGGGCGCCGCGACCGTGGAGTTCCTCTACCAGCCGCAGCGCCACGAGTTCGCCTTCCTCGAGGTGAACACCCGCCTCCAGGTCGAGCACCCGATCACCGAGGTCGCGACCGGCTTCGACCTGGTGAAGGCGCAGATCCGCATCGCGGCCGGCGAGAAGCTGCCGCCCACGCGCCCGACAGAGGAGGGCCACGCGATCGAGGCCCGCCTCAACGCCGAGGACCCCGACCGCGACTTCGCCCCCGCCCCCGGCCGCATCACCCGCCTCGACCTGCCGGCGGGCCCCGGCATCCGCGTCGACACCGGTTTCGCCGAGGGCGACACCATCCCGGCCGACTTCGACTCGATGGTCGCCAAGGTCATCGCCTACGGACGCCGCCGCTCGGTCGCGCTCGCCCGCCTCCGTCGCGCGCTCGCCGAGACCACCGTCGTCATCGAGGGCGGCGCGACCAACAAGAGCTTCATCCTCGAGTTGCTCGAGCAGCCCGAGGTCATCGGCCCCGACGCCGGCGAGGAGGAGTACCGCTGGTCGCC
>JAAYBP010000427.1 GCA_012730075.1 Acidimicrobiales bacterium
CCGTCGTCGCGGGGACGAGCATCCGCACGGCGACGCCCGTCCCACCGACCGTGGCACCGGCTCCGCCCGTGGTCCCCGCGGCGAGGTGGGCGGAGTGCACCTGGTGCTTGGCGCCGGTGAGCCGCCAGGTCCCGTCGTCCGCCCGCTCGGCCGTGGTGGTCGGCGCGGCCGGGGGCCGGCTGCCCCCGGCCTCGGCGAGCGCCGCGGTCAGCACCAGCTCACCGGCGGCGACCCTCGGCAGCAGGTCGGCCCGCAGCGCGGGCGAGCCGTGGCGGGCGACCGGCAGCGCGCCGAGCATCAGGGTCGACCACAGCGGCACCGGGGCCGCGGTGCGGCCGACCTCCTGGCAGAGCAGCGTCGCCTCCAGCACCCCGAAGCCCCCGCCGCCGTCGACCTCCGGCAGGCACAGGCCGAGCAGGTCGGCGCCGGCGAGCGTCGCCCACAGGTCGGCGTCGAAGCGGTCGCCGCCGGCCTCGGCCTCGGCGAGCGCCTCGGGGGTGCAGCGGTCCGAGAGGATCCGCGCGGCCAGCGCGGCGACCTCGGTCTGCTCCTCGCTCAGGGTGAAGTCCATCGGTGGGTCGTTCCTCGTCGTGCTCGTGGTGCTCGTCGTGGTGGGGCGGCGGTTCGGGGGCCGGTCGTCGGTGCCGGGGCGGCGACTACATGCGGGGGGTGCGGGGCATGGCGAGGCCGAACATGGCGATCAGGTCGCGCTGGATCTCGTTCACGCCGCCGCCGAAGGTCAGGATCAGCGTCCCCTGGTAGGCGCGCTCGATGCGGCCGGCGAGGAACGCCTCGGGGCTGCCGGTGCGGAGCGTCCCCCGGTACCCGACGACCTCCATCAGCATCCGGTAGGCCTCGATGAAGAACTCGGTGCCGAACACCTTGGTGGCGCTGGCGTCGGCCGGGTTGGGCGAGTGGCCGGCGGCGTCGAGCGAGGCGACCTTCCAGTTGATCAGGCGCAGGAAGTCGAGCCCGGCGCGCACCTTGGCCAGGTTGACCCGCACCCACTCCTGGTCGCCGAGGCGGGTGCCGTCGGCCAGGCGGGTCGTGCGGGCGTGGTCGACGACCGCCTCGTACAGGCCCTCGACCATGCCGGGCGGCGCGAGCGACACCCGCTCGTAGTTGAGCTGGTTGACGATGAGGTCCCAGCCCCGGTCGAGGCCGCCGATGATCGCGTCGTCGCCGACGCGCACGTCGTCGTAGAACGTGTTGAACGTGCTGGCGTTGACCATCGTCGAGATCTTCGAGAACGAGTAGCCCGGGTCGGTCGTGGGCACGGCGAAGATCGTGATGCCGCGGTGCTTGGGGGCGTCGGGGTTGGTGCGAGCGGCGAGCCACACGTAGTCGGCGTAGCTGGCGAGCGACGTGTAGATCTTCTGGCCGTTGATCACCCACTGGTCGCCGTCACGGACGGCCTTGGTGGTGAGCGACGCCAGGTCGGTGCCGGCCTCGGGCTCGGTGTAGCCGATCGAGAAGTGCAGCTCGCCGCGCAGGATCGCCGGGAGGAAGAAGGCCTTCTGCTCGTCGGTGCCGAACTCCATGATCGTCGGCCCGACGGTGTTGACCGACAGGAAGGGCACCGGCGCCCCGGCCCGCCACGACTCGTTCATGAAGATGAACTGCTCGACCGGACCGAAGCCCCGCCCGCCGTACTCCTTCGGCCAGCCGACCCCGAGCCACCCGTCGGCGCCCATCCGCCGCACCGCCTCCAGGCACGCCGGATCGCCGGTGTCTCCCGCGGCCGCCGCGGCCGCCACCTCCGGCGTCATCAGCTCGGCGAAGTACGCCCGCAGCTCCTCCTGGAGGGCGGCCTGCTCGGGTGTGTAGGCGAGGTGCACGGTTGCCTCCTCCGCACCGGCGGCGGCTCGACGGTTCCTCCGGCGGGTTCGCCCGGTCCGGAAAACGAGAACGTGTTCTAGTTCACGCGGCCACCCCCCGCCAGCACGACACCCGGAACCGGGTTCCATCCGTCATCGACTGCACCGCTCGGCCGTGCCTCGTCGTTCCTCGCCGTTCCGGGTTCGGAACCCGTCGTCGACGGCCGCCAAGCGCACAGGCAACGGGCGTCGGGTTCTCTCCGGCCTCGCGCGTCAGGCGTCGCGCATAGCGGGGTGGCCCCGCTTCAGCAGCGGGAGCAGGAGGGTCTTGGGCGTGACCCGACCGGCGTAGGCGCTGATGTGGTTGGCGGCGCCGGGGATCACGACCCGGCGGCCCTTGTCGAGGCCGTCGACCGCGGCGCGGGCGACCGCGTCGACCGGCTCCCACATGAACGACGGGAGCGCGCCCTCGGCGTCGTGGTCGGAGATGCCCGCCGCCGCGCCGAAGCCGGTGCGGACCGGGCCGGGGCAGAGCGACGTCGCGGTGACGCCGGTGCCGGCCAGCTCCGTGTGGAGCGAGTCGGTGTAGGACAGCACGAACGCCTTGGCCGCCGCGTACGACGCCTGGCCCGGCAGCGGCTGGAAGGCTCCCACCGAGGCGACGTTGAGCACCGCGCCGCGGCCCCGCTCGACCATCCCGGGCACGAACCGCACGCACAGGTCGACCACCGCCTCGACGTCGACCCGCACGAGCCGCAGCTCGGCCTCGACCTCGGCCGTGGCGACGGCGCCCATCGTGGAGAAACCGGCGTTGTTGACCAGCACGTCGACGGTCAGGCCGAGGCCCTCGACCGCGCTCTGGAGC
>JAAYBP010000428.1 GCA_012730075.1 Acidimicrobiales bacterium
CCCGGCCGGGCCGGCCGCACCCCTCACCGGCGGTGCGGCCGGCCCGCGCCCGGGGTGGGGAGCGTCCCGGACGCCCTCAGCCGTCGGATCGACGCCGGGTCGCGCGCGGCGCCGCCCACCGCACCGGGGGTCCGTGGAAGCCGCAGCGGGCGAGGACGTGGTGCGCGACCGGCGACGGGCGGGGCCACAGCGACAGGCGGACCTCGGCCTCGTCGACGGTGGCGGGCTCCAGACGCAGCCAGGCGACGGGCGCGGAGAGCGTCGCCCGCTCCCCCGCCGCGGTCACCACCTCCTCCAGCGCGGCCCGGCCCTCGGCGCCGAGGTACTGGGCGACGATCGAGTGGACGACGACGGTCGCGACCCCCTCGACGGGTTCGGCGAGCCGATCGCGGAGCCACCCGGTCGCCTCGGCCCGGTCGATGCGCACGGGCACCTCGGCCGCGACCCGGAGGGCTCCCTCGAGCCGCTCGCGGCGGTGGGGCTGGTCGGGCCAGAGGCACGCCCGGAGCCGCAGCCGGCCCTCGGGGGTGCGCGGGTCGACCGGGTCGAGGTCGCAGCCCGCCCGCTCGGCGACGCGGAGCGGGGCGTCGAGGCGGGGCTCGGCGTCGGTCCACGGGCGGACGAAGCGGACCGGCGCCCCGGCCGGTCCGAACCGCCCGGTCCGCCCCTCGTAGCGGAACCGGTCGAAGCGCAGGTTCAGCCCGGCACTGGCCCCGATCTCCAGCACCCGCAGCGGCAGACCGGTCCCCGAGACCACCAGGTAGCCGCCGAGGAGGGCGGCGCTGCGGCCCGCCTCGTTGGTCTGGATCGGGCGCCCGGTCCGCTCCCGCACCCGGTCGAGGTGGGCGGCGACGGTGGCCACGAACGCGTCTCCCACCGCCGCGCCCGGCCGCCCGCCGGCCGACGGGTAGTGGCCGGCCAGGTCGTCGGCCTCGCCGGAGAGCACCAGCTCGTGCACCGCGGCGAGGAACCGCAGCACGACCGCGGCGGCCGTCGGTTCATCCGCGTACGGGGCGAGCGCGGCGCCGCACGGTCCGCCCGCCTCGACGTCCGCGAGCACGGCTCCGAGGACCTCGTCGTAGAGCGCGGAGCCACCGATGCGACACCCCCGCTGCTGGGCGAGCAGCAACGCCGACAGGTCCGACCCCACGCCGCGATCATGGCAAGCCGGGCCCGCCCCGACCGATGCGGAGCGGTGGCGATAGCTTGGACCCAATGCTCCTCGACCGGATCCACTGCCCGGCGGACCTCCGGCGTCTCGACCACGAGCAGCTCGACGAGCTGGCCGCCGAGATCCGCGAGTTCATCGTCGACGCCGTCTCGACGATCGGCCACGGCCACCTGGGCTCCAACCTCGGCGCCGTCGAGCTGACCCTGGCGATCCACCGCGTCTTCGACTCGCCCCGCGACATCATCCTCTGGGACACCGGCCACCAGGCCTACGTCCACAAGCTCGTCACCGGGCGGCGCCGCGACTTCGCCACGCTGCGCTGCGAGGGAGGCCTGTCGGGCTACCCGAGCCGGGCGGAGTCCGACCACGACTGGGTCGAGAACAGCCACGCCTCGACGATCATCAGCTACGCCCACGGCCTGGCGGTCGCCGAGGAGTCCGAGGTCGGCGAGGGCCGACGCATCGTCGCGGTCATCGGCGACGGCTCGATGACCGGCGGCATGGCCTACGAGGCGCTGAACAACCTCGGCGTGTCGGGCAAGAAGGCGATCATCATCCTCAACGACAACGGGCGGTCGTACGCGCCGACGATCAGCCGCATGGCCGAGACGGTGTCGCGGCTGCGGGTCGACCCCCGCTACGTGCGTCAGCGGGCCAAGGTCGAGAGCGGGCTGCGCAAGGTGCCCGTCGTGGGCGACCACCTCGCCTGGGGCATGGTCGGCGCCCTCGCCGGTGTGCGCGAGATGCTCGAACCGCCCGCGTTCTTCGAGGCGCTCGGGGTGAAGTACACCGGCCCGATCGACGGGCACGACATCGCGGGGCTCGAGACCGCGCTGCGCCACGCCGCCCACCTCGACGAGCCGATCGTCGTGCACGTCCTCACCGAGAAGGGCAAGGGCCACCCGCCGGCCGAGAACGACCCGATCAAGCGGATGCACGACATCGGCGCGCCGAAGCCCGGCTCCTACACCGCCGCGTTCACCGAGGCGCTGATCAAGGAGGCCGAGAACCGGCCCGAGCTGGTCGCCATCACCGCCGCCATGCCCGACTCGACCGGCCTGCTGCCGTTCGCCGAGCGCTTCCCGGGGCGGATGATCGACGTCGGCATCGCCGAGCAGCACGCGGTCGCGTCCGCCGCGGGCATGGCGATGGGGGGCCTGCGGCCGGTCGTCGCCCTCTACTCGACCTTCCTCAGCCGCGCCTTCGACCAGGCCAACCTCGACGTCGGGCTCCACGGCCAGCCGGTGGTGTTCTGCCTCGACCGGGCCGGCATCACCGGCGACGACGGCCCGTCGCACCACGGCGTGCTCGACATGGTCCTGCTGTCCAAGGTGCCGGGCATGACGATCCTCACCCCGTCGTCGTACCAGGAGCTCCAGCAGATGCTCCACGACGCGCTCGAGATCACCGACGGGCCCGTAGCCCTCCGCTGGCCCAAGACCGCCTGCCCGCAGGTCCCCGACGACCAGGTCGGTCGGGGCCTGGCCGGCCGACGGGTCCGCGCCGGCACCGACGTGTGCCTCGTCGGCGTCGGCAAGATGCTCGCCGCGTGCACCGAGGCGGCCGAGGCGCTCGAGGCCGAGGGCGTGTCGTGCACGGTGTGGGACCCCCGCGTCGCCCACCCGCTGCCCGACGAGGTCGTCGCCGACGCCGCCGAGCACCCACTCGTCGTGTCGGTCGAGGACGGCTACCGCGACGGCGGCATCGGCTCGCACCTCGCCGACCGGATCGCCGAGGCCACCGCGTCCCGCCCCGCGGCCGAGCGTCCCCTCGTCAAGGTGCTGGGGGTTCCCACCGAGTACCTCGCCCACGGCAAGGCCGACGCCATCCTCGCCCACCTGGGCCTCGACGCCGCCGGCATCGCCGCCACCGTGCGCGACGCGCTCGCCTGAGCGGAACAACTCGGGCGGCAGGGGCGTTCGGTCCCTCGTGCCCCCGTACTCGAGCGTGACCGCCACCGAGCCCGATCCCCGCCGGTGGTGGGTCCTCGGCGTCCTCTGCGTCAACCTGGTGCTGATCGTCGCCGCGGTGTCGTCGGCCAACGTCGCCCTGCCGACCCTCGCCCGCCCCGACACGCTCAACGCGTCGCAGACCGGGCTCCAGTGGATCGTCGACGCCTACGCCCTCGTGTTCGCCGGGCTGCTGCTGCCCGCGGGGGCGATCGGCGACCGCTTCGGCCGCAAGGGCGCCCTCCAGGTCGGCCTCCTGATCTTCATCGGCGGCTCGCTCGCCGCCGCCTTCGCCGGCGGCACCGGTCAGCTCATCGCGGCCCGGGCGGTGGCCGGCGCGGGCGCCGCCCTGATCATGCCGACGACGCTGTCGATCCTGAGCAACGTCTTCCCGCCGCACGAACGGGCCCGCGCCATCGCCATCTGGGCCGGGTTCGCCGGGGCGGGTGGCGCGATCGGCCCGCTGGTCGGAGGCTTCACCCTCACCCACTTCTGGTGGGGTTCGGTGTTCCTGATCAACGTCATCATCGGGACCGTCGCCCTGGCCGTCGGGGCGGTCATCGTCCCGACCTCGCGCGACCACGAGCGCTCGCCCCTCGACCCGCTCGGCTCGCTACTGTCGATGCTCGGCTTCGGGTCGCTGCTCTTCGCCGTGATCGAGGCGCCCGAGCGGGGCTGGACCGACGGCGTCGTGGTCCTGACCGCGGTCGCCGGCGTCGCCCTGCTGGGCGGCTTCGTCGGTTGGGAGCGGGCGTCGCGGTCGCCGATGCTCGACCTGTCGCTGTTCCGGGTGCGGCGCTTCTCGACCGGCGTGATCACCATCACCATGGCGTTCTTCTCGATGTTCGGGATGTTCTTCATCGCCACGCAGTACTTCCAGTACGTGCGGGGCGACAGCGCCCTGGTCGCCGGGGTCTCGATGCTGCCCAACGCGCTCGGCATGCTGTTCTGGGCGCCGCGCAGCCAGCGGATCGTCGCCCGCATCGGACCCCGCCGCACGATCGCCGGCGGCCTGCTGCTGCACGCCACCGGGTTCCTGCTCCTGTCGTTCGCGTCGGCCGACACGCCGTACCTGCTCGCCGGGCTGGCGCTGGCCGTGATCGGCACCGGCTCGGGCCTGGCGATGGCCCCGACCACGGCGATGATCATGTCGGCGGTCCCGATGAACCGGGCCGGCATGGGCTCCGCGGTCAACGACACCGCCCGCGAGGTCGGCGGCGCCACCGGCATCGCCGTGCTCGGCAGCATTCTCGCCACGCGCTACCGGGCCGGTCTCGGCGACGCGCTCGCGTCCGTGCCGAGCGGGTTGCAGGCCCTCGTCGAGCGGGGCGTGGGCCAGGCGTTGCGGGTGGCCGAGACGCTGGGCGGCCCCGAGGGCGCGGCGCTCGACGAGGCCGCTCGGGGCGCCTTCACCTCGGCGATGGCCGTCACCCTCCGCCTCGCCGCCCTGACCGCGGTGGCCGCCGCCCTCGTCGTCCACCGCCTGCTGCGGGGCCCCGCCGGGGAGGCCGAGTCGGCTCAGGCGGGCGTGACGATCGAGGTCTGATCCGGGTACGGGAGCGTGGGCGTGAGCCCGCGGTAGGCCTGCGCCCGCACCGGCGCGGCGTCGATGGCCTCCTGGTAGCGACGGCGGCGGGTGTTGTCGAACACGACGATGCCGTCGGCCGCGAGGTGGTCGAGGGCGGCGAGGAGGCAGGCCTCCCGGGCCCGACCGTCGACGACGATCAGGTCGTAGGTGCCGCCGATCTCGTGGATGCGCTCGACGTAGGGCGCGAAGTCGAGGCCGCCGTGGCCCTCCTTGGCCGAGGGCACCTTCGGCTCGTCCGACTCGACCGCCTCGACGATCTCGACCGTCGCGTTGGCGGTGCCGGCCAGGTTGGCCTGCATCATCTCGCCGAAGCCGCGGTGGTGCTCGACCGAGTGCACCGACTCGACCCGCTTGGCCAGCCAGATCGTGCTCGCCCCCGATCCCCACTCGAAGGCGCGGACGCCGTCGCGGTCGGCCAGCCAGGCCTCGACGTGGTCGATGGCGTCGTAGGTCCACCACGGGACGTCGAGCTCGGAGATGCCGATCGAGTCGTGGGCGCGGGTGAGGCTGTAGGCCCAGTGCTTCAGGCGGGAGTCCCGCGGCGGGGGGTCCTCCGGCAGCAGCCGGACCCGGGTGAGCACCTTCCCGACACCCCTCGCCCCCGACGCGTAGGCCCGCTTGGCCGTCGCCAGCGCACTGGACTTCATGGGGCTCCTCCACATCGGGATCGGGGTCCGGCCACCATCGGCGTGCGACCGCTCCCGGCACGGTAGGGGACGCGGCCCACCGCGCCCCTCCTCCCGAGGCCACCCGTCCTCCCCTTCTGCGCGCCCACCGGCCGCTCTGTTCTACGCGCCCACCGGGACACCCGTGTCCCCCTCAGCGCGCAGAACCGCATCGGGCCCCGGGCCCACCTAGGTTGCGGCCGATGAGCGACACCCTCTCCCTCCAGGGCCGGACCGCGCTGGTCACCGGCTCGTCCCGCGGCCTCGGCGCCGCCACCGCCCGGCGCCTCGCCCGCGCCGGCTGCGACGTGGTGATCACCTACCGTCGCAAGGACCGCGAGGCGGCCGCCGTCGCCGAGGCGGTCGAGGCCACCGGGCGTCGGGCGTGGGTGCACCGCTGCGACATGAGCCGGATCGACCACATCGACGCGCTCATGGACGCGGTCGAGGACCCGGCGACCGGGCCCGGCCGCCTCGACGTGGTCGTCGCCAACGCCGCCGCCACCAGCTTCCGACCCCTGATGGACGCCCAGCCCCGCCACGTCGAGCGCACCTTCGCCATCTCGGTCACCGGCTTCCTGCGCCTGGTGCAGCGGGCGGTCCCCCTGATGGAGGCGGGCGGCGGCGGCCGGATCGTGGCGGTCTCGGGCGCCGACACGGTCACGTGGATCCCCGCCCACGGCATCCTCGCCGCGGCCAAGGCGGCGCTCGAGTCGATGGTCGCCTACCTGGCGTGCGAGCTGGGCGAGCGGGGCATCACCGTCGTGGGCGTCAACCCGGGGTGGATCGACGGCGACAGCCTCCAGCTGATGCTCGGCCCGTTCTACGAGGCGGCGGCCGACGTCGAGCGCCGCACGCACCCGATGCGCTCGACGATGAGCCCCGACGACGTGGCCGAGACCGTCGCCCTGCTCTGCACCGACGCCGCCCGGCTGACGAGCGGATCGATCGTCCGGGCCGACGGCGCGGGCGTGTTCGCCTTCTGCGGCCGGTTCATCCAGCTCGCCGCCGAGCAGGCGATGGCCGCCGGCGCGGTCGATCCCGGCGACGGCGACGCCCCGAGCGTCGTCGGCCCCACGTGATCCCGCTGAAGTTTCAATCCTGGTCCCCGGTATCGGTGGATGAGGATTGAGATTTCGGCGGCTACCCGGTTTCGGCGGCTACGAGTACGGGTCGGAGGTGTAGAAGGGGTTCTCGCCCGCGCCGTGGTCGGTCTCGTCGACGACCTCGGTGATCTCGGGGACGCGGGCGAGGATGGCGGCCTGGATGCCGTCGCGGAGCGTCATGGCGCTGATGGCGCAGCCCTGGCAGCCGCCGCCCATCGTGATGTGGGCGGCGGAGCCCTCGACCTTGACGAGCGCGGCGCTGCCGCCGTGGCTGGCGAGCGCCGGGTTGATGTGGCCGTCGAGCAGCTGGACGACCCGCTCCTCGACCGTGCCGGTCAGCTCGATCTCGCCGTCCATGCCCAGCGGATCGGGCCGGTTCGGATTGCGGAGCACGAGTCCGCCCTGGCCCTCGCGGGACGGCACGTCGAGGGTCGCCCCCCGCAGCCGGTCGATGCTCCCCGCGGGGATCCACACCGTCAGGCCCTCCTGCACGGTGACCGAGTCGTCGGCGTCGGCCTTGGCCACCGGCTCGAAGCTGAGGTCGTAGGTGAAGTCGGCGCCGCGGACCCCGGTGATCTCGACCCGGAGGGCGAGGGCGTCGGCGTCGTCCTCCGCGTCGCGCAGGTCGGTGACCGCCGCCAGGGCGGTCTCGGTGAGGCGCAGCACGAGTTCGGTGTCGGGGGCGGCGTCGGCGGTCTCCATCGTCGGACCAGGCTACCGACCGGGGCCGCTCACCCCTCGGCCGAGGCCCGGAGCAGGGCGACGTACTCCTCTGGGAAGACCACCGGCTCGCGCGGGTGCTGGAGATACCCGACCCACATCTCGTCGGCCGAGACGAGGACGAGCATCGTCCCGTACCCGTCCTGGGTGTCGGCGACGAACAGCTCGCCCCGGCCGATCCGGCGTACCTCCCGGGGTACCTCACCGGTCGTGCAGCGCCGCACCGACGACGCGTAGCGCTCGGCGTAGGCGGACGCGTCCGTCGGCTCCTCGAACCGGTAGGCCGCCACCAGCAGGGTCGCGTCGGCGGCGTCGCGGTACCGGCCGACCGCCTGGCCCTCGGGCCGGGCCGGGGCGTCAACCCCGTCGCAGAGCACGTCGAGGAAGGGACGGTCCTCCCGGACGATCGAGCGGTCGAACCCGGGCACCTCGGGCAGGCGCCGCAACAGGTCGCCGTCGTACCCGACGCCGTCACCGGTCGGAACCGGCTCGGTCGTCGTTGAGGTCGAGGAGGTCGTCGTCGATGTGGAGCTCGACGTGGCCGTGGACCCGGCCGAGGACGACGCGGTCGTCCGACCCGCGTCGCCCGTGTCACCGCCACCGTCGCCGGTGCACGCGCCGAGGCCCGCCACCGCCACGGCGACAACCGCCAGCACCCGGCGCGGCCTCCGCATCATCGGTCCAGCTTGCCCGCTGCATCCAAAACCCGCCCGGTCGGCCGGTGTCGGCCGGGACGGCGCCCGCGGCCGTCAGCCCGACAGTTGGGCGCGCAGCTCGTCGACGGACAGCGCCTGGGCCTCGGCGGCCGCCGGGTTCCGTCGGGGGATCTGACGGATCTCCGTGCCGTCGGCATCGAGGAGGAAGAAGGCACTCGACGAATTGATGGTGTGAGCGCCCTCGATCGACTCCTCCGGGACGAGCGCGACGATGACGCGGTCGCCGACCCGGACCTCGGCGTCCAGATACACCAAGAGGTACCGCGCCCGGTCGTCCTCGGTGTAGAGGTTGGCGTCGTAGATCTCGATCGCGGCGCCCTCGCCCACATCGCCTCGGAGGACGTCGATGACGGTGAGGGTCAACAGCCGTTGCTCGATGCGTTGGTTGGGATCGGCCTGGGACTGGTGGCCGCCGGTCAGGCGGGTGCCGTCGACCGTGCCTTCGACGATGAGCTCCGACTCCCGCCGGAGCTCGTCGAGGGATGTTAAGGCCCATTCCTCGGTGCCTTCCACCAACCCGACCTCGATTCCGTCCGATCCATCGGTCGTCTCGACGGGCGGAGAGCTGGGGGTCGGGTCCGCTCCGGTCCCGGTCCGCGAGGGTTGGGAGCAGGCTCCGACGGCGAGCAGGGCGCACACGAGCAGGATCGAAGTGCCCCGCCGGCTCAAGAACGAATCGCGCGGAGGCTGGGACCGCTTCAGGATCGTGAGGTTCTTCATGTCAGTAGTCCACGTTGATGTGGTCAGCACCGTGGGTGCCGAGGAAGGGCTCCCGGCATCCGCGCACCGTGGCGGTCACGCCCACGCCGCCTGCGGCATCACCGCCGAGCGGCCGCGACCGACCGACTCGGGTCAGTCGTAGTACTCGGCGCCGACGTGGGTGATCGGGTCGTCGCCGCGGAGGTGGCGCAGCGTGTTCTTCAGCTTCTTGAGCTGGATGAAGATGTCGTGCTCGGGGTACAGCCCGGGCTGCGCCGGCTGGGGGCTCTTCCAGTAGAAGCTCAGCCACTCCTGCACGCCGGCGAGCCCGGCGCGCTGGGCGAGGTCGAGGAACAGGGCGAGGTCGAGCACCAGGGGGGCGGCGAGGATCGAGTCCCGGCACAGGAAGTCGACCTTGATCTGCATCTTGTAGCCGAGCCACCCGAAGATGTCGATGTTGTCCCAGCCCTCCTTGTTGTCGCCGCGGGGCGGGTAGTAGTTGATCCGCACGACGTGGTGGATGTCGCCGTAGAGCTCGGGGTTGCGCTCGGGCTCGAAGATCGTGTCGAGCACGCCGAGCTTCGACACCTCCTTGGCCTTGAAGGAGTCCGGATCGTCGAGGATCTCGCCGTCGCGGTTGCCGAGGATGTTGGTGGAGTACCAGCCGTCGACGCCGAGCAGCCGCGCCTTGAGGCCGGGGGCGAGGATCGTCTTCATCAGGGTCTGACCGGTCTTGAAGTCCTTGCCGGTCACCGGCACGCGGTTCGCGCGGGCCAACTCGAGGAGGGCGGGCGTGTCGAGGTTGAGGTTCGGGGCGCCGTTGGCGACCGGGATGCCCTGCTTCAGCAGCGCGTAGGCGTAGATCTGGCTCGGTGCGATGTCGGGGTGGGAGTCGCGCAGCCCCTGCTCGAAGGCCTCGAGCGACGCGTGGACGTCGCCGGGCTCCTTGTAGACCTCGGTCGAGCCGCACCAGACGGCTACGAGCCGGTCGCAGCCGTTCTCCTCGCTGAAGCGGCGGATGTCGTCGGTCAGCGCCTCGGCCTGTTCCCACTTCGAGGCCAGGTCCTTCACGTGGTCGCCGTGGAGGTTGCGCACGTAGGCCTGCTCGAACACCGCGGGCATCGGCCGGATGGCGCGCAGCTCCTCGCCGAGCTGCTCGAGCAGGTGCCCGTCGAGGACGCCCGCACGCTGGGCGGCGACGTAGGCGTCGTCAGGGAACACGTCCCAGCCGCCGAAGACGAGGTCGTCGAGGTCGGCCAGCGGCACGTAGTCCCTGATGAGGGGCACGTTGTCGTCCGAGCGCGGGCCGATGCGGATCGTGCCCATCTGGGTGAGCGAGCCGATCGGCTGGGCCAGGCCCTTGCGGATCGCCAGGCACCCGGCGACGAACGTCGAGCCGACGGCGCCCATGCCGGGCAGGAGGACCCCCAGCTTCCCGGTGGCGGGACGGATCTCGGCGTTGGACTGCAGCGGCACGGGCGGTTCTCCGGGGGCGGGGGACGGGGTCGAGCCGGACGTCGCGGGCGACGGGCTCGGGGCCGAAGCAGGCTACGTCGCCGCCCGGTCGGGGATCGGATCAGGCGACGGGGGCGGCGCCCACCGCCTCGTCGGCCACGGCCAACGCCTCGTCCAGCCACGCGAGGCCCTGGCGGACCTCGTCGACGGGGGTGTTGACCGGCGGCACGACGTGGAGGCGGTGCCCGGCGACGAACGGCATCAGGCCCCTCTCCCTGCACGCGGCCACGACCCGCGCCATCGGGGCGGCGGCTTCGCCGGTGGCGCCGACCGGCACGAACGGCTCGCGGGTCTGCCGGTCGCGGACCAGCTCGACCGCCCAGAACACGCCGAGGCCGCGCACCTCACCGATCGACGGGTGACGCTCGGCGAGGTCGCGGAGGCCGGGACCGAGCACGTCGCGCTCGAGCATCCGGGCGTGTTCGAGCACGCCCTCGTCCTCGAACACACCGATCGACGCCACGCCCGCCGCGCACGCCAGCGGGTGCCCGGAGTAGGTGAGCCCGCCGGGGTAGGCGCGGGTCGCGAAGGAGTCGGCGATCGCGGGGCTGATGATCACCCCGCCGAGGGGCACGTAGCCGGAGTTCACGCCCTTGGCGAAGCAGATCAGGTCGGGCACGACCCCCCAGCGGTCGATCGCGAACCACTCGCCGCACCGGCCGAACCCGGCCATGACCTCGTCGGCGATCATCACGATGCCGTGCTCGTCACAGAGGTCGCGGACGCCCCGGAGGTAGCCGTCGGGCGGTACGAGGATGCCGTTGGTGCCGACGACGGACTCCAGGATCACCGCCGCGACCATGCCCGGACCCTCCGCCGCGATCGTGGCGGCCAGGTGGTCCAGGGCGCGCTCGCACTCCTCGGCCTCGGTCGACGCGTGGAACGACGACCGGTACAGGTACGGGCCCCAGAAGTGCACGACGCCCGGCAGCGCCGGCTCGCTCCCCCACCGGCGGGGCTCGCCGGTGAGGGCGATCGAGCCGTGGGTCGCGCCGTGGTAGCTGCGGTACGCGGCGAGCACCTTGTGGCGCCCGGTGTGCAGCTTCGCCAGGCGGACGGCGTTCTCGGTGGCCTCGGCGCCACCGTTGGTGAAGAACACCCGGTCGAGGACGCCGGGGGCCCGCTCGGCCAGGAGGCGGGCGAGCGTGCTGCGGGCCTCGTTGGCGTGTCCGGGGGCGATCATGCACAGCGTCGCCGCCTGCTCCTGGATGGCGGCGACGACCCTCGGGTGCTGGTGGCCGATGTTCATGTTGACCATCTGCGACGAGAAGTCGAGGTACCGGCGGCCGTCCTCGTCCCAGAACCAGCTCCCCCCGGCGCCGGCCACGACCATCGGATCGAGGGTCGCCTGGGCGGACCAGGAGTGGAACACGTGGGCGCGGTCGTCTCGGTAGGTGGGGCTCGTCGAGGTCACGCCCCGGACCGTACCGCCCGACCGGGTGGCCCACCCCGGGGCAGGGGGGTTCGGCGGCCGCCGCGTCGGGTACGAGCGGCCGTCGGCGTCCGCCCGGGCGCCCCGACCCAGGAGACCACCTTGAAGTTCCGTACCGCCGCGCCCGCCGCCATCGCCACCCTCGCGCTGGCCCTCGCCGCCTGCGGAGGGGGTGGAGACCGCCCGTCGGCGAGCGAGCTCTCGGACAAGTTCCAGGCGGTCGGCGCCGACGAGGAGACGGCCGACTGCGTCGCCGACGTGCTCGTCGACTCCGACATCTCCGACGGGGCGCTCCGCGACTTCCTCGAAGCCGACCTCGACGACGACAGCGACCTGAGCGACATCCCGGTCAGCGACGACGACGAGGCGGCCGGCGAGGCGGTCGAGGCCGACATCCAGGAGTGCATCCTCGGCGACGTCGACCTCCCCGACGTGTCGGTCCCCGACGAGGGCGAGTGACCGCCTGACCGCGGGTGGCGTCCGGCCGGCGACGGTCGGCCGGACGCCGGTTCCCCGGTCGCAGCGCGTGACCGGGTCCGTAGGCTGGCGCGGTGGAGACGGCGATACCGCTCGGGCGCATCGCGGGGGTCAGGGTGGGGATGAGTTGGCTGGTGCCGCTCGTCGCGACCCTCTGGACCCTCCTCCTCGCCGAGCGGGTTCTGCCCCTGGCCGTGCCGGGCCGGACGCCCACCGCCTACTGGCTGGCCGCCGTCGGTGGTGCCGCCGGCTACTTCGCGTCGATCCTCGTGCACGAGGTCGGTCACGCCCTGGTCGGGCGCCGTGACGGCATGGCGGTCAAGGGCATCACGCTCAGCCTCCTCGGCGGTCACACCGAGTTCGAGTCCGAGCCGGCGACCCCCGGTGCCGAGCTGCGGGTCAGCGCGGTGGGTCCACTCGCCAACCTGGCCCTCGCCGTCGGCTTCCAGCTCACGACCGCGTTCGTGGGTGCCGACGCGTTCGGCGGGGTCGGCCTCGCCGGTCAGGTCGTGCGCTGGCTGGCGGTGATGAACCTGCTGCTGGCGGTGGCGAACATGATCCCCGCCCCGCCGCTCGACGGAGCCGCGGTCGTCGGCGCGATGGTCTGGATGGCGGTGCGCGACCGCACCCGGGCGGCCCTGATCACCAGCGGCATCGGGATCGTCGTCGGCGTCACCGTCGCCGGCCTGGGGGCGTGGCTGCTGGTGCGGCGGGTCGATCCCTTCACCGGCGTGCTCGTGCTGGGGTACGGGCTGTTCATGGTCCAGGCGGCCCGCCGGCAGCGGGCGGTCGCGCCCGCGCTCGGGCGCCTGCGGGCGGCTCCGGTGGCGTCGGTGATGGTGCCCGACCCTCCGATCGTGCCCGAGTGGGCCACCGTCGGCGACGTGGTCACCTGGGCGGCCGCCCACCCAGGCCACCGGGCCTTCCCGGTGCAGGCCGCCGACGGACGGATCACCGGGGTGCTGACCGCGCCGCTCGTCGACGCGATCGACCCCGGTCGGTGGGCGACGCTGCGGGCGATCGACCTGGCGTGGCCGATCGACCGGGTGCCCCTCGCCGGGGCCGACGAGTCGGTGCTCGCGGTGATCCGGCGCGCGCCGGAGCCCGCGGTGCCCATCCTGGTGCTCGGACCCGACGGTCGGGTCGCCGGCGTGGCGTCCCCCGACGCCGCCGAGCGGGCGGGCTACGTTCCGCCCCCGTGACCGACGACCTGCCCGCCAGCCTCTCGTACCGCCTCGACGGCCCCGTCGCCGTCGTGACCCTCGACGACGGCAAGGCCAACGCCACCGGCCCGGCCGAGATCGCCGGCCTGGCGGCCCTGCTCGCGCGCGCCGAGCGAGAGGCCACCGCCCTGGTCGTCGCCGGCAACGCCCGGGTGTTCTCCGCCGGGTTCGACCTGGCCGTGATGACCGAGAGCGTGACCTCGATGCGCTCGCTCGTGACGGCCGGCGGACGCATGTGGATGGGCCTCTACGGCTCGCCCCTCCCGACGGTCTCGGCCTGCACCGGCCACGCCCTCGCCGGTGGGGCGGTCACGCTGCTGTCGACCGACGAGCGGATCGGTCCGAGCGACGCGCCGGCCAAGGTCGGCCTGAGCGAGGTCGCGATCGGGATGCCGCTGCCGGAGTTCGTGGTCGCCCTCGCCCGCGAACGGTTGTCGCCCCGCCACCTCACCCGGGCGGTCCTGGGCACGGTCTTCACCCCGGCCGAGGCGGTCGAGGTCGGCTACCTGGATCGCCTCGTCCCCCAGGCGGACGTCGTCGAGTCGGCGGTCGCCCGCGCCCACGAGCTGGCCGCGCTCGCGCCGGTCGCCGTCGGGCGCACCAAGACGACGCTGCGCCGCCCGACGATCGACGGCGTGCTCGGCCGCATCGACGACGACATGGCCACGATCGTGCCCCCGAACCCCGGCGGCTGACCGGGGAACGAGCCACCGGCTACTTCCGCGCCAGGCGGCTGAGGCGGCGGGCGGTCGCCGGCAACCGCTCGACCACGTCGTGGAACACCCGCGCCGTCTGGGCGGCGGCGGCCTCCTCCGACACGAACGCGACGAGCTGGCCGTGGATCTCCGGCGGCTCCGACGAGGCCTGTCCCGGGACCGACAGCCGCTCGGACGCCTCGCGGGTCGCGTCCTGGTCCAGGAGGAACAGCCACGAACCGGCGAGGCCGAGCGCCAGGTCGGTGCGGCGACCCTCGCGAGCGACGCCGTCCGCGCCGCCCTCCGCCTCGATCGTCGCGTGGGGTTCGCCGAAGGGGTTGAGCGGGGTGCGGGCCCGGAACGTCAAGCCACCCCACGTGAAGCTCCGGTCGCCGCCCTTGCCCTCGAGGCTGGAGAAGTCTTCCTCGACGAGCGACATCACGTGCCGCCCGCGGCCGTCGATGCGGAACATCTGCTCACGGGCCCCGACCACGACCGGCACCCGGGCGGCCCGGACGTTGCCGAGCGGCTGGAACCGGGTGGTCATCTTGTTGATCAGCACCAGCAGCAGCAGCGGGACGAGCATCCCGGCCAGCATCAGCCCCGCGGCCAGGACGAGCCGCTTCGCCTCGTCGACGCCCCGGGCCATCTCGAGCGAGAACGGCACGTCGGTCGCGATCGGGTCCTCGCCGCCCTCCGCGGCCAGGTACAGCCGGACGTGACCGGTGACCGACCCCGAGGCCCGCGAGCTGGCGTCCACCTCGACCGGCACGGTCAGCGGCGCGGTGATGGGCGTGCACCCACCCTCGCCCCGACCGATGCCGTCGGCCTCGATCGTGAACGAGCCCGCCTCGCTCGGCGCCGACCGGACGGTGATGTCGTCGAGCCACGCGCAGCCCGAGGCGTCGGCCGGCACGAAGCTCAGATCGCCCTTCGCCTTGCCGTCGCCGGTGATCGAGGACAGCTCGAGCCGGGGCGGCGCGACCTGCGGGTAGCCCTCCGGGCGGAGCACCGCCACGTCGACCTCCGGCGACACCGAGCTGATCCGCGCGCCCGAGGCGGTGACGGCCTCCATCCGCAGCGACACCCGGAGGCTGGCCGCGGTGACCGAGCGCTCGACGGTGTGCTCGGTCACGAACCGGTCGTCGTCGACCTCGAGCTCGACGGGCACGACCGCACCGGTGATCGGATCGGTGAGCGTGCCGGTGACCGAGACCTCGTTGAAGGCCTCGTCCGCCTCCTCGCCGTCGCGGGTGGCGATGGTGGCGGACAGGGTCCCGGGCTCGCCGAGGCGGAGCACGCTGTCGCCCGACAGGGTCGCCACCAGGTCGCTGAAGGTCAGCACGTGGATCGAGCCGGGCACGTCGCCCGAGCCGACGAGCGCGACGGTCCACTCACCCTCGCCGGTGCCGTCGTCGGGCACGTCGAAGTCGATGGTCAGCGCCTCGTCGGTGAGGCGGGCCACGCCGGTGGAGACGCCGCCGATCGAGTCGGGGCCGTCCTCGCCGTTCGCGATCTCGACCCGGTCGCCTTCGGGTGGCACCACCACGACCCGACCGTCGTCGCCCGGCACCGCCGCGAAGACGTGGACGCGACGCAGCGACGACGAGACGGTGAAGGTGATCGACGCCTCCTCGCACACGTCCGCGCACGGGACCGAGCGCACCGGTTCACCGGTCAGGGAGCCACCGCCGATACGCGACCCGACGAGGTCGAACGTGCGCAGCAGCTCGGCGGTGTCGGCCGCCGGCAGGTACACGCCGGGGGTGTCGGTCTCGGGATCGCCGCACGTGCGGTTGGGCGACCGGCCGACCGTCAACGCCTCCAGCAGGTCGGCCCCCTCGCCGAGCGGAACGGTGACCAGCGTGATGCGGTCGCCGCGAACCTGATCGGCCACCCCGCCCTCGCGGCACAGGGCGTCGATGCCGGCGCGGGTGACCTCACTGACGGCGTCCTGGTCGACCAGCTCGATGTCCGGCGCGTAGTCCTTGGTGAGCCCGTAGCGCTCCTGCTTCTCGGGGGTGTCGCGCGCGCCCAGCACGAAGTTGCCGTCGGTGAAGAGCAGGATCGACTTGCAGACCTCGCCGCCGGCGCCGGCGGTGGTCTCGGTGGCCCGGTCGGCCAGGGCCCGCCGGGCGCCGTCGAGGGCGTTGTGGAAGTCGGTGTCCATGCTGGCGTCGCGGTCGGCGAGGCTGGCCACCTGCTCGTCGACCTCGGCCCGGGTGTCCTCGGTGAGCGGCGTCCACTCCCCGACCGGGGCGAAGTCGAACGAGAACGCCGACACCAGCACGTCGATGTCGATCGCGGCGGCGTCTCCCTCACCCTCGCGGAGCCGGTCGAGGCTCTCGACGGCGACCTGGGCCGCCACGACCCGCTGGTCGTCGGGATCGGTCTCGCGGAGGCTGGCCGACTCGTCGACCAGCAGCACGACGAGCAGTCGACCGGACGCGCCGACGCAACCGGCGAGGCGGTCGAACGGGTCAACCTCGGTCTCCTCGCCCTCGGCGCCCTCGTCACCCTCGTCGGACGGCTCGTCGGCCTCGTCACCGGACCCGTCCTCCTCGTCGGCCTGGCGGGAGGGACGGTCCGCACCGGCGGGTACCGCCAGGACCACGCCGAGGCCGAGCACCAGGAGGACGGCGAGCAACGCCCGCGGGAGCGTGCGGTCGCGGGTCACGACGCCAGCTCCGTGGCGATCGCCCACACGTGGGCGCCGGTCACGAGGAACGCGGCGACCAGCAGCACCGGGATCAACCGCCCGACCAGGCCGGAGGGCCGGTACCCCGGCGACAGCCGGCGCTGGACGTCGACCCGGCGGAACAGGCCCACCGCCAGGATCACGACCACCGAGCAGAGGATGTACCCGACGACGTTCGCGGCCATGGTGCCGACCATCAGCAGGACGACGCCGGCCAGGATGCTCGCGGCGGCGACCGCCAGGATCACGAGCGGCGGCCCCGTCGCGTCGTCATCGTCGTCGGCCGGGGCCCCGGTGAGGGGTCCCGTGGTGGCGTCGGTCATCCCGTCGAACCCCCCATCGTGGTGCGGCAGGACGCTAGCCGACCTCCGGTGCCGGCCGGGCGGGGTGGAACCGCGTCGGGGGCTCGTGACGGATCTGGGCGAGGGCCTGCTCGGTCATCCACTCGTAGAGGTCGCGCAGCTCTGGCCGTAGCGGCGACGTGAGCATCCGCCCCGCGGCGGCGGCGTCGTCGGCCCGCCAGGTCGCACGGTCGACCATGAAGATGTCACGGTAGGAGCTGCCGGGGTACTCGACCTCGATGTCGACGACGGCCAGGTCGGCCTCGCGTGCGGCGTCGATCTGGCGGTGGATGCTGTTGCTGACCGAGACCATCGACTCGCGGCTGGCGACCAGCGCCTCGGCTACCTCGTCGTCCACCACGTGCTCGCCGCCGGCCAGGATCGATAGCTGCACCTCCCGGCGGAAGGCGTCGAGCGTCTCGTACAGCTCGGCGAGGTCGACGACCGGCACGCCCAGGTAGCGGACGACGGTCAAGACGGACCCCGCCACGGCAGCACGAACCACACCGCCTTGCCGCCCTCGACGGCCCGGGCGCCGAAGTCGGCCGCCATCGACGAGATCAGGTGGAGGCCGCGGCCGGAGGCCGCGTCGACGCTGTAGTCGCGCACCTGGGGCAGGGTCGGGTCGGCGTCGACCACCTCGACCCGGAGGTCGCGGTTCCGCGAGATGCTGACGGTGAACGGGGTACGGGCGTGCAGCACCGCGTTGGTGGCCAGCTCGCTCACCAGCAGGAGACACGTGTCGACCAGGTCGGGCGGCGCGCCCCAGTCGCCGAGCATCGACGCGCAGAACCGGCGCGCCCGACCGACGCTGCGCGCGTCGGCGTCGAGCCGGATCCGGTCCAACACGGGGCGTCAGGCTACCCCTGCGCCCACGGGACGCCCGGGACACCCGACCGGGCCCGACCGGGCGGGACTTGCCAGACTGCGGCGATGGGTTCGAGGAGCAGCAGGACGCGCTCGCCGCGACCGACCCGCGACGAGCGGCGGGCGGCCTTCCTCGACGCCGCCGTCACCGCGATCCGCCGCGACGGGCCGTCGGTCTCGATGGAGGCGATCGCCCGAGAGGCGGGCGTGACCAAGCCGATCCTGTACCGGTTCTTCGGCGACCGCGACGGGTTGCTGCGAGCCCTGAGCGAGCGGACGGCAGCCGAGGTCGACGAACGCATCCGGGCCGCGCTCGCGAGCGGCGCGGCCGGCGACGATCCGCGCGAGGTGCTGCGGTCGACGATCGACGCGTACGTGTCGCTGATCGACACCGAGCCCGACCTGTACCGCTTCGTGACCGACCAGTCGGGGAGCGGCCCGACGATCAGCGGGCTGTCGGCCGCGATCGCCCGCACGGTCGCCCTGGTGCTCGGCGAGGAACTGAGGGCTCGCGGCCGCGACTCGGGCGCCGCCGAGCCGTGGGCCTACGGGATCGTCGGGATGGTGCACCTGGCCGGCGACTGGTGGGTGCGAACCCGCACCCTCCCCCGCGAGCGCCTGGTGACCTATCTGGTCGACCTGCTGTGGAACGGCTTCGCCCCCTTCGCCGGCGCCGAGGTCACCGACCGGCGGTAGGTCGCCGACCGAACGTACGAACGCTCAGGGGAAGCGGGCCCGGGCGCGGGCGTCGTACTCGGACGTGGCGAGCAGCTCGACCGCGAGGGCGAGGTCGCCGCGGGCCTGCACCCACGGTCCCCAGAACGAGAGGTCGCCCGCGCCGGCCGACCGGCCGAGGTACCGCGTGAACGCCGTCGCGGCCCAGTGGCGGCCGCCCTCGGCGGAACCGACGATCGACCACGCGATCCGGCCCGGCGCTTCGGGACGTCCGACCCAGTAGGCGACCTCGCCCGCGCCGGCGGTACGGCCGAGCGCGTCACGGTAGATCGCCGCGATCCACGCGGCGTCGTCGCCGGCGCTCGACCGGTACTCGGCGGACGCGAGCAGGGCGGCGCCGGTGCGCGCCTCGCTCCACGACGGGGCGGCGAGGCGGTCGGCCCAGTAGGCGACCTCGCCCGCGCCCGGGTTCCGACCGAGCAGGTCGCCGTACAGCGCGCGGACCGTGTGCTCGCGGGCCTCGGTCTGGGTGCCCATCGTCGCCGCGGTGGCGCGCCGGGTCGTCGCGCCCGACACCAGGCGGGCGGTGATCGCGTCGGCGTCGGCGGGGCCGCCGGGCGACCCGGTGAGGTCGACCCAGGCGGCGTCGACCCACGCGCCGTCCGCGCCGTTCAGCCGGATCGCCGACGACGGGGTCGACGTCGCGCCCGGTTCGCCGCCGTGGACCGGTGTCACCGTCGCCGCCAGGTCGACCTCGGTGGGCAGGCCGGCGACCACCACGGAGACGGCCGGGCCGTCGACCCTCACCGTCTCACCGCCGATCGCGACGTCGTAGGCGTCGGGGGCCACGCCATCGGCCCACGGCACGGGGGCGGTCCAGGTCACGGTGGCCGAGCCGGGGGCGGGCCCGGCGGCCGCCGCCACGTCGGTCGCCCGTCGCGGCGCCCGGTCGTCCCGGCACGGCTGGTTGCGGAGGCTCTGGGACTGCACGGTGACGCCCTCGACCGAGCACGACGGCGCCGTCGACGGCAGGTCGGCCGGGTGGGCCGAGGCGGGTAGCCGCGGCAGGGCCAGGCTCGACGGGTGGTCAGCGCTGTGCGCGACCTCGTTGGTCGACGTGCCCTCCAGCGACGTGAACTCCCAGAACGGCTGGTTGCCGCCGGGAGCCTCGATGCTGAGTCGCAGGCTCGAGCCGGGCCGGACGACGTGCGCGAACGGGAACGAGGCGACCCGCACGGGCACGAACTCACCGGCCGGGAGGTCCGCGGCATCGGCCTCGCGGTGGGTGTGGACCGGGTGGAGCTCGGTGCTGCGCGCGGTGTCGAGGGCGCGACGGCTGGCGCGCAGCCAACCGCTCTGGATGTAGACCTCCTGGCCATCGGGGCGGACCTCGGTGAGAACCACCTCCAGGTCGGTGTCGACCGCGGTCGACCTCAACCAGAGGTCGACGCTCGCCCGCCCGGCGTAGACCTCGGTCGTCTCCGCCTCGGGGGTCGTGAACGTCAGGTGGGTCCGCTCCCCGGGCGACTCCCAGTGAACGTCGGGGTGGCGCTTCCACATGCGGTCGGTGCCGCCGTCGAAGGTCGACTTGCGTCCCTCGTCGGGGTCGTACCGGTACGCGGTCGCGCCGCGCGGGTCGTCACCGGTGATCGTGGGGGCGTCGGCGGCGAGGCCCCCGTCGGGCTGGAGGTACCAGCGCTCGACGGTCGTGCCCGGCACCGGGTAGGCGGAGTAGAGGCCGTCCGCGGTGGCGTAGGGCCCACCTTCCAGACCGGCGACGCCGCCGACCTCGTAGCGGATGCGGATCGGCTCCTCCTGCTCGTAGGCCGCCTTGGCCTCGGCGAAGGACCCGTAGCCGTCGAAGCGGTTGGGGACGACGTTGATCGGCGGGTCGAAGATGCCGCCGAGGGCGGCGGGCAGGATCAGGTTGAGGGTCGTGAGGTCGGGGATCTGCTGCCCGACGTAGAAGTCGACGAACTCGACGACCCGGGGCAGCTCGGTGGGCCCCATCGGTTCGACGTGGGTGCCGTTCGAGAACAGGGCGCGGAACGGGACGCCGTTGTCCTGGAACCGCAGGGCGAGGTCCACGGCGCTGCCGCCGGTCTGCTCGTCCTGGAACTGCGACGACAGGTAGGTCGGCACGTCGATCGAGTCGACCAGCCCGTTCATGTCGAGGTACCGGTAGCCGTCCTCCATGAAGCGGACCGGCTGGATCTCCGACTCGATGTCCTGGCTCTGGAGGCGCAGGCGCTGGTTCTCGGCGCAGACGGTGTCGCCGCCCTCGATGCGGTCGCGGGCCCACGGCCGGGCGGCCGGGCGCGCCGCCGCCTGGCGGTCGAGTGCCCAGTCGAGAGCGAAGCCCTCGTTGCGGATGCCGCCCGGGTACAGGATGCCGCTCAGGGCGTCGCCGTACGGCGAGAGCGGCGTGATCGCCTCCAGGTGTGGCGGCTGGGTGGCGGCGACGTAGAGCTGGCTGATGCCGGAGTAGGAGATGCCCACCATGCCGACCCGACCGTTCGACCACGGCTGGTGGGCCAGGGCCTCGATCGCGTCGTAGCCGTCGGTGCCCGCGGGGGCGGTGTTGTAGTGGAACGCCCCTCCGGAGCACCCGCTGCCGCGCATGTTGACGCCGACCACCGCGTAGCCCCGGAACAGGTAGAGCAGCGCCTCGACCGGCAGTCCGGCCGGGTTCGACGGGTCGTAGCCGGAGTAGATCACGACCGTCGGCCACGGGCCGGGACCCCACGTGCCGGAGTCGGGGAAGGCGACGTTGGCGCTGAGCAGGGTGCCGTCGCGGGTCGGGATGTAGCCGTAGCCCGACCCGATCTCGACGCCCTCGTAGATCGACTGGTCGGGGTGGACGTCGGGATCGATCACCGCGACCGGGTCCGACGTCTCGCCGCCGGCCCGCACACGGTAGCCGTCGCCCGGCACGACCCTCTCGAACAGCGACGCGCCCTGCTCGTCGGCGGGCTCGGAGTCGAGCACGTCGCCGCCGGGACCGATCAGCTCGACCTCGGTGCCCGGCTCGTGTCCCCACGACGCCACCATCTCGATCGAGCCCTGGACGGTGAACTCGGCCGCGGCACCGGCGGGTCCGATCGGCGGGGCGAGGAGGCCCAGCGCGACCACGACGGCCACGATCAGGGCGCGCGGGCGCGGACGGTGGGCGGTGGTCAAGCGTTCATCCCCTGGGTCGATGCGGCCCGCATGGTGGCCGACCCGGCCCCCGCCCGCAACCACCGTCCAGCGCGCGAGCCTCCGCCGGGCGGCGGACGAACCCGTCAGCCGCCGTGGAGGCGACGCACGATGCGGCGCACCATGGCGTCGGTCGCCTTGGTGCGCCGGAACGACGTGAGCGCGACCGGCGCACGCATCCGCTGGCGGGCGACGGCCTGGGGGCGGGTCATCTCGCGCAGGCCGTCGGGGCCGTGGATCCGACCGAAGCCCGACTCGCCGACCCCCCCGAACGGCAGGGCCGGGATGGCGGCGAAGGAGATCACCGAGTTGACCGACACCATCCCGGTGCGGAGCCGACGGGCGATCTCGTCGCCGTTCGCCTTCGAGAAGACGGTGGCGCCGAGGCCGTAGCCGGTGGCGTTGGCCCGCTCGACCGCCTCGTCGATCGAATCGACGCGGGCGATGGTGACCGTCGGCCCGAACGTCTCCTCGGTGACGGCGCTCGAGTCCTCGGGCACGTCGACCAGGACCGTCGGCTGCGCGTAGCGGTCGTCGACCGCGTCGACCCCGCCGAGCAGCGCGCGCCCGCCCCGGGCGACGGCGTCGGCCACGTGACGGCGGACGACGTCGAGCTGGGACGGCATCGTCATCGGGCCGATGTCGGCCTCGGGGTCGATGCCGGGCCGGACGTCCTTCGCGATCGCCACGACCTTCTCGACCAGCTCGTCGTAGACGTCCGCGTGGGCGTAGACGCGCTCGACGCCGGTGCAGGTCTGGCCCGCGTTGGCCATGGCGCCCCACACGGTCGCGTCGGCGGCGGCGTCGAGGTCGGCGTCGACGTCGACGATGACGGCGTCCTTGCCGCCGCACTCCATGACGACCGGCGTGAGGGTGGCGGCCGCGGCGGCCATGACCTTGCGGCCGGTCGCGGCCGACCCGGTGAAGGCCAGCTTGTCGACCCCGGACGCGACCAGCGCCGACCCCGTGGGCCCGAAGCCGGTGACGACCTCGAGGAGCCCGGGGAGCTCCATCGCCTCGGCCGCCGACTGGCCGAGCCACTCGCCGACGCCGGGCGTGTGCTCGCTCGGCTTGAACACCACCGCGTTGCCGGCGGCGAGCGCGTAGGCGATCGAGCCCATCGGCGTGAAGACCGGGTAGTTCCACGGCCCGATCACGCCGACGACGCCGAGCGGGAGGTACTCGATCGTGGCGGCGTGGTTGGCCATGAGCATCCCGGGTGACACCCGCTGGCGGCCGAGGACCTTGGGCGCGTGCCTGGTCGCCCAGGCGAGGTGGTCGAGCGTGAGCAGGACCTCGAGCCAGGCGTCGGCGCGCGGCTTGCCGGTCTCGGCGTGGACGACCTCGGCGAGGTCGCTGGCGCGCCGCGCGATCAGCTTCCGCCACGCGGCGAGCGCACGGCCCCGGCCGTCGAAGCCGAGCCCTTCCCACTCGGCCGCCGCGGTCCGCGCCCGGGCGACCGCCGCGGCCACGTCGGCCTCTCCGTGGACCGCGTGGGTACCGACCACGTCGCCGGTCGCCGGCTGGGTCGACGTGAAGGTCTCCGCGCCCGTCTCCGGGTCGCGGGTGGGTGGATCGGCTGCCGTCATCGGGCTCCTCTCGAACGGGCCGCCACCAGCACACCACAACCCCTCCCGACCGG
>JAAYBP010000429.1 GCA_012730075.1 Acidimicrobiales bacterium
CGCGTCGTCGCGACCCGCGGCATCGGCGCCGTCGGGGGCGACGACGGCGAGCACCGCTCCCTTGTCGACCTGGTCGCCGGGGCCGACCGGCAGCTCGACCACCGTGCCGTCGATCGGGGCGGCCACCTCGTGCTGCACCTTCATCGCCTCCAGCCACAGGAGGGGCTGACCGGCGACGACCCGGTCGCCGACCGCCACCGCGACTCGGGCGACCGCGCCGGGCAGCGGGGCGAGCAACGACCCGGCGACCGCCGCGCTCCCCGCCGAGGGGTAGCGGTCGGCGACGCCGAGGCGCACCGAGCCGAGCGGCGAGTCGACCCACACCTCGTCGCCGTGGCGGGCGACGTGGAACCGGCGACTCACGCCCCGGACCGCGAGCGCCACCTCCGTCGGCGACCACGCCACGACCTCGGCCGGGCGGCTGCCGTCGTCGGGGTCGAGCACGGGGTGGCCGTCGAGCCGGAACCGGTACCGCACCTCGATCTCGTCGTCGCCGTGCCGGAAGCGGCGCACGAGCGGCTGCGACGGCACGTTCCGCCACCCGGCGGGGACGGCGCGCTGAACCGTGGCGGCGTCGCGGGCGGCGGCCGAGGCGGCGAGGGCGGCGGCGTCGGCGGCGAGGCCGACGACCTCCGTTCCGGCCCGAGGCTCGGCGAGGTCGGGCCGCCGGCCGAGGAAGCCGGTGTCGGCGCCGCCGGCGAGGAACTCGGGGTCGCGCAGCACGCGCACCAGGAGGTCGCGGTTCGTGGTGAGGCCGTGGATCGTCGCCCCCGCGAGCGCCCCCGCCAGCCGCCGGGCCGCCTCGTCGCGGGTCGGCGCGTGCACGATCACCTTGGCGAGCATCGGGTCGTAGTGGATGCCGACCTCGTCGCCGTCGACGACACCGCTGTCGAGCCGCACGGCGCTGTCGACCCGGAGGCCGCCGTCCTCCGTCCCCGGGATCGCGAACCGGTGCAGGGTGCCGCTCTGGGGCGTCCACCCGGCGGCGGGATCCTCGGCGTAGAGGCGGGCCTCGACGGCGTGGCCGACGGTGGGCGGCGGGGCCGGCGCAGGCAGCGGCGCGCCGGAGGCGACGGCGATCTGGAGGGCTACCAGGTCGAGCCCGGTCGTCGCCTCGGTCACCGGGTGCTCCACCTGGAGGCGGGTGTTGACCTCGAGGAAGTGGAACGAGCCGTCGACCGACGCCAGGAACTCGACGGTGCCGGCCCCCTGGTAGCCGATGGCCCGGGCGGCGGCGACCGACGCCTCGAACAGCCGGTCGCGCATGCCCTCGACGCGGGCCACGAGGGGCGACGGCGCCTCCTCGACGACCTTCTGGTGTCGGCGCTGCACCGAGCACTCCCGCTCGCCGACCGCCCAGACCGTGCCGTGGCGGTCGGCCATCACCTGTACCTCGACGTGGTGGCCGGTGGCGAGGAACGGTTCGCAGAACACGGTGGGATCGCCGAAGGCGGCCTCCGCCTCGGCCCGGGCGGCGTCGACCTCGGAGGGCAGGGCGGCGAGGTCGGTGACGATCCGCATGCCGCGACCGCCCCCTCCCGCCGACGCCTTGACCAGCACCGGCAGGTCAGCCTCGGTGACCTCGGCGGGGTCGAGGTCGGGCAGGGTCGGCACCCCGGCGGCGGCCATCAGTGCCTTGGCACCGACCTTCGAGCCCATCGCCTCGATGGCGTCGGGGGGAGGTCCGATCCAGACGAGGCCGGCGTCGACGACGGCGCGGGCGAACGCCGCGTTCTCGGAGAGGAACCCGTAACCGGGGTGGATGGCGTCGGCGCCGGACCGGGCGGCGGCGTCGAGGATGCGGTCGGTCCGGAGGTACGTGTCGGCCGCGGCGGCGCCGGGCAGTCGCACCGCGGCGTCGGCCTCGCGGACGTGGGCGGCGTCGGCGTCGGGGTCCGAGTGGACCGCGACGGTGCCGAGGCCGAGCGTCCGGCAGGTGCGGAAGACCCGTCGGGCGATCTCGCCCCGGTTGGCGACGAGCACGGTGCCGACGGGGCGCGCCGCGGACGAACTCACGGTGGATGGGGGCGACGGAGGCGTCGTCGGCGGCCCGGCACGCGGGGGCCCGGAGGGCGGCGGAGGGGAGGCGGTGGCGTCGGGCACGGTCACATCCGGAACACGCCGAAGGAGTCGGTGCCCTCGACCGGCGCCGAGTGCACCGCGGACAGGGCGATGCCGAGCACGGTACGGGTGTCGCGGGGGTCGATGATGCCGTCGTCGAGCAGGCGGCCGGTGAGGAACAGGGCCTCGGACTCGGCCTCGATCTGGTCCTCGATCGCCTGGCGGAGGGCGGCGTCGGCCGCCTCGTCGTACTCCTCCCCACGGGCGGCGGCCGCCTGGCGGCCCACGATCGACACGACCCCGGCGAGCTGCTGGGGACCCATCACGGCGGAGCGGGCGTTGGGCCAGGTGAACAGGAACCGGGGCTCGAAGGCACGGCCGCACATGCCGTAGTTTCCCGCGCCGTAGGACGCCCCCATGTTGACGGTGATGTGCGGCACCCGGGAGTTGGCGACCGCGTTGATCATCAGCGATCCGTGCTTGACCATCCCGGCCCGCTCGTAGGCCTCACCGACCATGTAGCCGGTCGTGTTCTGGAGGAAGAGCAGCGGCGTCGAGGACCGGTTGGCGAGCTGGATGAACTGGGCCGCCTTCTGGGACTCCTCGTTGAACAGCACGCCGCGGGCGTTGGCCAGCACGCCGATCGGGTAGCCGTGGACCCGCGCCCACCCGGTGACGAGCGACGTGCCGTACTCGGCCTTGAACTCGTCGAAGTCGGAGTCGTCCACGACCCGGGCCAGCACCTCCCGGGGGTCGAACGGCACCTTGAGGTCGGTGGGGACGAGGCCGAGGATCTCCTCGGGATCGAACCGGGGCGGCGCGTCGGCCAGCGGCGCGGGGCCCTGCTTGCGCCAGTTCAACCGGGCGACGATGCGCCGGCACCGGCGGATGGCGTCGTGCTCGTCGTCGGCGAGGTGGTCGGCGAGGCCCGAGACCCGGGCGTGCATGTCGGCGCCGCCGAGGGCCTCGTCGTCGGCGTCCTCGCCGGTGGCCATCTTCACGAGCGGAGGTCCGGCGAGGAACACCTTCGACCGGTCGCGGATCATCACGACGTGGTCGCAGAGGCCCGGCACGTAGGCGCCACCGGCGGTCGAGTTGCCGAACACGATCGAGATCGTCGGGACGCCGGCCGCCGACAGGCGGGTCAGATCTCGGAACGTGGCCCCGCCGGGGATGAAGATCTCCTTCTGGGTCGGCAGGTCCGCCCCGCCGGACTCGGTGAGGTTGATCAGCGGGAGCCGGTTCCGGAGCGCGATCTCGTGCGCGCGCAGCACCTTGCGGAGCGTCCACGGGTTGGAGGCCCCGCCCTTGACCGTGGGGTCGGACGCGCTGATGACGCACTCGATTCCCTCGACGACGCCGACGCCGGTGACGACGCTGGCGCCGACCGGGAACTCGCTGCCCCACGCGGCGAGCGGCGACAGCTCGAGGAAGGCGGAGTCCTCGTCGATCAGCAGTTCTATGCGCTCGCGTACGAGGAGCTTGCCGCGGCGGCGGTGGCGCTCGACGTAGCGCTCGCCACCCCCGGCGACGGCGAGCGCCTGTTGCGCCTCGACCTCGGCGAGCTGGTCGAGCAGGGCGTAGCGGTTCTCGCAGTGGCGCTCGTCGCGGCCGTCGACGGGTGTGCCGATCGCCGTCACGTCCGGGCCTCCCGGCCGATCAGCGCCTCGGGCACGTCGACGACCCGGGAGCGGAGCCACTCCCCCAGCGCCTTGGCCTGCGGGTCGAACCGGACGTTGGCGGCGACGCCCTCGCCGAGGATGCCGTCGATCACGAAGTTGACGGCCCGCAGGTTGGGGAGGACGTGGCGGGCGACGGGCAGGTCGGCGGCCTCAGGGAGCAGCTCGCGCAGGCGTTCGACGGTGAGCTCGTGCACCATCCAGGCGTACGCGGCGTCGGTGCGGGCCCACACGCCCACGTTGGCGGAGCCGCCCTTGTCGCCACTGCGGGCGCCGACGACCCTCCCGATCGGGGCCCGGCGGGTGGTGCCGGCGTCGGGTGCGGGGGGCGGGTCGGGTGCGGGCACCTCGGCGAGGGCGAGCGTCTCGGCGGGGGCGTCGACCGTGAGGCGGGTGCCGTCGTCGAGCACGACCACGTGGTCGACCGACCCGGCGGGGACGACGATCGACGTGAACCGCCCGAAGGGCGAGGCCTCGGTCGGCGGCGAGGTCGCGTGGAAGCCGGGATAGCTGGCGAGGGCGAGCTCGACCGCCGCGCTGCTGAACCGGCGGCCGACCTCATCGCGGTCCGCGCTGCGGACGACGCAGTGCAGGAGGGCGCTGGCGGCCTCCTCGGTGTCGGCGTCGGGGTGGTCGGTGCGGGCGAGGGTCCAGCGGGCCCCGGACGGGAGCACCGGCGCCATCTGGGCCTTCACCAGCTCGGCCTTGGCCTCGATGTCGAGGCCGGTGAGCACGAAGGTCACCTCGTTGCGGTACCCGCCGATGCCGTTGACGCCGACCTTCAGGTCCGGGGGCGGAGGCTCGCCGCGCACGCCGGAGATGCGCACCCGGTCGGGGCCGTCGGGCGCGAGGGCGACCGTGTCGAACCGGGCGGTGACGTCGGGGCCGGCGTAGCGGGCGGGCCCGATCTCGTAGAGGAGCTGGGCGGTGACGGTGTCGACGGTGACCGCGCCGCCCGTGCCGGGGTGCTTGGTGATGACCGACGAGCCGTCGGCGTGGACCTCGGCGATCGGGAACCCGGGGTGGACGAGGTCGGCGATCTCGGTGAAGAAGGAGAAGTTGCCCCCGGTCGCCTGGGCGCCGCACTCGATCACATGGCCGGCGACGACCGCCCCGGCGAGCGCGTCGTGGTCGGTGGCCGTCCAGCCGAAGTGGGCGGCCGCGGGCCCGACGACGAGCGACGCGTCGGTCACGCGACCGGTGACGACGACGTCGGCCCCCGCGCCGAGCGCGGCGGCGATGCCGAACGCGCCGAGGTAGGCGTTGACGGCAAGGGGCGAGTCGAGGCCGAGATCGTCGGCCCGCCCGGTGAGGTCGTCGCCCTCGACGTGGGCGACCGAGCAGGCGAGGCCGAGCCGGGCGGCCAGCTCGCGGATCGAGTCCGCCAGCCCGGCGGGGTTCAGGCCGCCGGCGTTGGTGACGATGCGGGTCCCCGAGTCGAGTGCGGGGCCGAGCGCCCCCTCGAGCTGGCGGAGGAACGTCCGGGCGTGGCCGCGGTCGGGCGACTTCAGCCGGTCGAGGGCGAGGATCATCATCGTCAGCTCGGCGAGGTAGTCGCCGGTGACGACGTCGACGTCACCCTCGAGCGCCTCGGCGAGGGCGGCGGCGCGGTCGCCGTAGAAGCCCGACGCGTTGGCGATGCGGATCGGACCGGTCACGACTTCAGGTGTCGATCGAGTCGATCACGAGCGACAGCAGCGTCCAGTCGTCGAACCCACCGGACGGCATCGTGCCCTGTCCCTCGATCAGGCCGTCGGACGGGTAGAGCGAGAACAGGTCCGGGTCGGCGACCGGCGCGCCGGGGTGCTTGACGTAGGTGCCGTGACGGACGACGACCAGGTCGAGGTCGGGTACGACGAGGATGAACTGACCGTCGTGGCCGCGGGCCGATACCACCTCGTGGCCGTCGACCGTCGAGCGCCACCACTGGTAGCCGTAGCCGTCCCACGTCGCGGCGGCGGCGAACGACTCGTCGACCCAGGCACTCGGCACGATCTGCTCGCCGTTCCACTCCCCGCCCTGCAGGTAGAGCTGCCCGAAGCGGGCGAAGCCCCGGCTGGTGGTGTCGAGGCAGCAGTAGGTGAGGCCGTGACCCTCGGCGTCGCTCCACAGCTCGGCCGGGTCCATCCCGAGCGGCTCGAAGATGCGGGTGCGGGCGAACTCGTGGGCCGGGACGCCCGTGGCCGCCTCGATCACGCGGGACAGCAGCATCGAGTCACCGCTGGAGTACTGCCAGCGGGTACCCGGCTCGACCTCCTGCGGGCGGGCGATCGCGTAGGCGAGCTGGTCCCGGGCGAAGACGAGCTGGATGACGTCGGAGGACAGCACGTCGTTGGGGTTGTAGCTCTCGTTCCACTGGAGGCCCGACGACATGGTGAGCACGTCGCGGAGGGTCATGTCCTCGTGTTCGGTGCCGTTCCACTCGGGGATCCACGTGGTCATCGGCTCGTCGACGCCGGCGATGTCGCCGTCCGCGATGGCGATGCCGATCATCGCGCTGGCGAAGCTCTTGGAGACCGACCAGCTCGCCGCCCACGAGTCGCGGCCGGCGCCCGGGGCGTACCACTCCGAGACGATCGCTCCGTGCCGCACGACGACGACGCCCTGGGTGTTGAACGACGGGTCGCCGAACGCGTACTGGCGGGCCTGATCGAGGGCGGCGGCATCGATGCCATGGGCGGCCGGTGACTCGACCGCCCAGTTGGACGACAGGTCGAGGTGGGCGGTGGCCCGGGACCGGTACTCGGCGGATCCGACGAGCGTGGCGGTCAGGTCGAGGTCGTCGACGCGGGCGAGACGATCGACCCAGAAGGCCCGGCCGGCGCCGTCGGCGGACCGGCCGAGCAGGTCGACGTAGAGGGCGTCGACCCGGCGGCCGCGAGACTCGGCCGTGCCGACGAGGCGTCGCACGACGGTGCTGCGGGGCGAGCCGGCCTCGATCGTCGCGGCCCACCAGTCCCGTCCGGCGGCTTCGGCGGGGCGGCCGAGGATCCGCTGGTACAGGAGCTCGACGTAGCCGTCGGGGTCGGATCCGCCCTGGCGGTAGACCTCGGGGGCCGAGAGCAGCTCGACGACGAGGCGGACGACGGTGGCGCCGTTGCGGAGGCGGAGACCCCAGAAGGCGACGTCGGCCGGGGACGCGGGCCGGGTCAGGTAGCGCGGGTAGAGGTCGGCGACCACGTGGTCGGTGCCCGGCTCGGAGTGGGCCATGGCGGCGGCGACCGTCGCCCGGGGCGTGCGGGAGGCGAGCCGGGCGAGGAGGGCGGTCAGCTCGGCGTCGGTGAGGCCACGACCGTAGAGGTCGGCGGCGGCCGCCTCGACGAAGGCCTGGTCGGGCGACTCCTCGGCCCAGCCGACCGGACCGGACGGGGCGGCCTGGACCGGGGCGGGGGCGGC
>JAAYBP010000065.1 GCA_012730075.1 Acidimicrobiales bacterium
ACACGCTCGTGTACGTGCGCGGGCGGGGCATCGTGCTGAACGAGCCGTCGGTCGTCGCCGTGTCGGTCCGCGACGGTCGGGTCCTCGCGGTCGGCGCCGAGGCCAAGCGGATGATCGGACGCACCCCCTCGCACATCGAGGCGATCCGGCCCCTGAAGGACGGCGTCATCGCGGACTTCGACATCTGCGAGAAGATGCTCCGCTACTTCATCCACCGGGTCCACCAGCGCCGCTTCTCCAAGCCGCGCATGGTGATCTGCGTGCCGTCGGGCATCACCGGCGTCGAGCAGCGCGCCGTGCAGGAGGCCGCCGAGTACGCCGGCGCCCGCAAGCCCGCCTTCATCATCGAGGAGCCGATGGCCGCCGCCATCGGGGCCGGCCTGCCCGTGCAGGAGCCGACCGGCAACATGATCGTCGACATCGGTGGCGGCACCACCGAGGTCGCGGTGATCTCGCTCGGCGGCGTGGTCGCCAGCCAGTCGGTGAGGGTCGGCGGCGACGAGCTCGACGACGCGATCATCCAGTTCATCAAGAAGGAGTACAGCCTCGCCCTCGGCGAGCGCACCGCCGAGGAGGTCAAGATGGCCCTCGGCTCGGCCTGGCCCCTCGAGGAGGAGCTGCACGCGGAGATCCGCGGGCGCGACCTCGTCACCGGCCTGCCCAAGACCATCGTCACCTCCACCGAGGAGATCCGCGAGGCTCTCGAGGAGCCCGTCGCCGCCATCTGCGACGCGGTCAAGGTGACGCTCGACAAGACGCCCCCCGAGCTGGCGGCCGACATCATGGAGCAGGGCATCGTGCTCGCGGGCGGCGGTGCGCTCCTGCACGGCCTGTCCCACCGGCTCGAGCACGAGACCGGCATGCCGATCGTCATCGCCGACAACCCGCTGCACTGCGTGGCGATCGGGTCGGGGCAGTCGCTGGAGGAGTTCGAGGCGCTCAAGGGCGTGCTCTTCTCCTCCAACCCCCAGGCCTAGCCTCGCGGAGCGGTGCCCCGGTCCCGCCGGCTCGGTCGGTCGCGCTTCACGCTCGTACTGCTGATCCTCGCGTCGCTGACGATCCTCACGCTCGACTACCGCGACTCGGGACCGGTCAAGGGCGCGCAGCGCGCCGTCGGCACCATCTTCTCGCCGTTCCGCGCCGCAGGGGAGTGGGTGGGCCGCCCGATCGGTGACGCCTGGAACGGGATCTTCGGCTACGGCGACCTCGAGGACGAGAACCGGCGCCTCCGCGACGAGATCGACGAGCTGCGCGGCCGGGACCTCGAGGAGCGGGCCGCCCGCGAGGAGGTCGACGAGTTGCGGGACATGCTCGACCTGCGCGACGCCAGCGACATCGAGATGGTCGTGGCCGAGGTGATCTCCGGTGGCCTGACCAGCTTCGAGACGACGATCGAGATCAACCGCGGCTCCGGCGACGGCATCCGCGAGGGCATGGCCGTGCGCACGCCGGCCGGGCTGGTCGGCCAGGTCGAGCGGGTGGAGGGGGGTCGGGCGCGGGTCCGGCTGATCACGGACCCGGAGTTCGCCGGTGTCGGCGTGAAGCTGGTGGAGGCCCGCGACGTCGGCTTCGCCACCGGCGGTGGACCGGACGGCACGCTCGTGGTCGAGGAGGGCATCACCCTCGCCACACCGGTCGAGAAGGGCGACGTCGTCGTGACGAGCGGCTACGACCGCAGCAACTACCCCGGCGGCATCCCCGTCGGCACCGTCTACTCGGTCGGTCGCACCGCGGACCTCACGGAGCAGACCCTCGTGATCGAGCCGTCCGCCGACCTCGAGGGCCTCGGCTTCGTCGCCGTGCTGCTCTGCGACCAGGACTGCGGCTGACGATGGTCCCCGCCCGCACCGCGCTCGTGCTGTTCGTCACCATCTGGCTCCAGGTGGTGCTCTTCTCCCGCATCGAGGTGTGGGGGGCCAAGCCCAACGTGGTGCTCCTGTTCGTCGTGGTCGCCGCCCTGGAGTCCGATGCCGAGCGCGGTGCGCTGCTCGGGTTCGTCGCGGGGTTGTCGTTCGACCTGCTGCTCGACACGCCCGTCGGGCTCTCGGCCCTCTCGATGGTGCTCGTCGGGTGGACGGTCGGCGGGTTCAAGGACTCGATCATGCGCACCTCCCGGCTGGTCACCGCGCTGCTCGTCGGGGCCGCGTCGGTCGGCGGGACGCTGCTCTACGCGCTGCTCGCGGTGGTGTTCGGGGTGACGGTCGACTGGGAGCGGGTCCCCGCTATCGTCGCCGTGGTCGCGATCGCCAACGTCGTGCTGACCCGCCCCCACCGCTGGGCGCTCCGGTGGGCGTTCGGTCCCGAGGGGCGCTCGCCCACCCGCGACCAGTTCATCTTCCGCTGAGCCGCCGATGACCGCCTACGACCCCCGCGCCCGCCACCAGGTCCTGGGCATCGTCGCCCTCGCCCTGTTCGCCGCGCTGCTGACCCGGCTGTGGTTCCTCCAGGTGCTGACCGCCGAGGACTACGACCTGGCGGCCCGCAGCACCCGCACCCGCACCGTGATCATCGAGGCGCCGCGAGGCCGGATCCTCGACCGCAGCGGCAAGGTGCTCGTCGAGAACCGGCGGACGATCCAGGTCACCGTCGACTACCAGGACTTCGTCGACCTCGACGA
Source organism: Acidimicrobiales bacterium (assembly GCA_012730075.1). GTDB lineage: Bacteria > Actinomycetota > Acidimicrobiia > Acidimicrobiales > Iamiaceae > Iamia. The sequence continues at coordinate 2,618 of JAAYBP010000065.1, forward strand.
CCCGACCAAGGAGGAGCTGCTGCGGAACCTCGCACGCGAGCTCACCGCCGACGACCTCGCCCGCTACCAGGGCATGCGCGACGACACCGATCCCGGCGCGGTCGCCGACGAGCCCGTGGCGCCGGT
>JAAYBP010000430.1 GCA_012730075.1 Acidimicrobiales bacterium
CCGACGACGATCTGCTCGCCGGTGTTGATCGCGGTCATCCGCTCGCTCATGGACCGCACCAGCGACGACTTGAGGTAGCCGGACTCGATCGCCGGGATGATGCCGCCCATGCCGAGGATCGTCTCGATCTCCGCCCGGGCGTCGCGCTTCAGCTCCTCGACCTTGCTCTCGACCACGACCGAGCCCTCGAAGATGTCGGGGTACTCGAGCAGGTCGGTCTCGTAGGCGAGGATCTGCTGGAGGCGCAGCGACCACTGCTGGTCCCACGGGCGGGGCAGCGACAGCGCCTCGTTCCACGCCGGGAGCTGGATCGCCCGGGCCCGGGCGTCGCGGCTCAGGGTGACGCCGAGCGTCTCGATCAGGATGCGCCACGCGTTGTTCTCGGGCTGGGCCTCGGTGAGCCCGAGCGAGTTGACCTGCACGCCGTAGCGGAACCGCCGGTACTTCGGGTCGGTGACCCCGAAGCGCTCGCGGCAGTACTCGTCCCACAGCTCGCCGAAGGCGCGCATCTTGCACATCTCCTCGACGAACCGGATGCCCGAGTTCACGAAGAAGCTGATGCGGCCGACCGCCCGGGCGAACTGGTCGTCGTCGAAGTGGCCCCGCTCCTTCAGCAGGTCGAGCAGCGAGATGGCGTTGGCGAGGGCGAAGGCGAGCTCCTGGGTGGGCGTCGCCGCCGCCTCCTGGAGGTGGTACGAGCAGATGTTGGAGGCGTTCCAGCTCGGGATCTCCTCCAGGCAGTACTCGTACATCTCGGCGATGATCCGGAGGCTGTCCTGCGGCGGGAAGATGTAGGTCCCCCGGGCGAGGTACTCCTTGATCAGGTCGTTCTGGGTGGTGCCGGCGAGCTGGGCCACGTCGACGCCGCGCTCCCGGGCGAGGGCGACGTAGAGGGCGAGCAGCCACATCGCCGTGCCGTTGATCGTCATCGACGTGTTCATCTTCTCGACGGGGATCTCGTCGAACAGGGCGTGCATGTCGTCGAGGCTGTTGATCGGCACGCCGACCTTGCCGACCTCGGGACGGGCGATCGGGTCGTCGGAGTCGTAGCCGCACTGGGTCGGCAGGTCGAAGGCGATCGACAGGCCGGTCTGGCCGGCGGCGAGGTTCCGGCGGTACAGCTCGTTGGACGCCTTGGGGCTGGAGTGGCCCGAGTAGGTGCGGATGATCCACGGCCGATCGCGGGTGGGCTCACCGTCGGCGCCGGGGAGGCGGTGGGCCGGGAGGTCGGTCGGCTCGGCACGCTCGGTCATGCCCCGAACGCTACGGCCACACCCCCGCCCCGCGACAACCCACCGCCGGGCCCTCCCGTAGTGGCGCGGGGTTCCCGCCCCGGGCGGCGGGTTTCGCGCGCCAGTTCGGGGAGCGGGGGGCGGGGTGGTGGGTCAGACTCGGGCGCATGGCGTTCGACACCGACGGATCGGTCGTGGCCCGGCTGCGGGAGGTGTGCCTCGCCCTGCCGGAGACGTCCGAGCGGCTGAGCCACGGCTCGCCCACGTTCTTCATCCGGGAGAAGAAGACCTTCGTCACCTTCGTCGACGACCACCACGGCGACGGGATCATGGGCATCTGGTGCGCGGCCCCGCCGGGAGCCCAGCAGGAGCTGGTCGACACCGAGCCCGAGCGGTTCTTCCGCCCTCCCTACGTCGGCCACCGAGGTTGGCTGGGCGTCCGGCTCGACGTCGACGTCGACTGGGACGAGGTGGCGGGCATCGTCGCCGACGCCTACTGCCAGGTGGCTCCCAAGACCCTCGCCCGGAGGGTCCGAGAGGATTTCGACACGACCCCTTGACGCCGGATGTTAGGCGCGCTTACTCTCCGCCCCAGCGGTTGCCGCTGACAGGAGCGGCTTCCGTGGACGCCGGCCCCCGCCCTTCGTGGATCCGGGTGGGGACCGTCCGGCACCTGCCGTCCCCGTGATGGCGCCAGGCCTCGTGGATCCGGCCCGGCGCCATCACGGAGGACGCTCCTGCGGCGGCCAGCGGCGGCCAGCGGCGGTCGGACCGGCGGCGGTCGCCGAAATCCGTGGCGGGCGTCGGTGGCCCCGGCCTTAGCGTCGCGGCCATGGGTTGCTGCAACGTGATGGTGCGTCGTGCCCGCCTCCGGTCGGTCCTCGGGGCCGCCCGGTCGGTCGTGGGGTTGGCACCGGATGGATCCGAGGTGGGCCGAGCGCGTCGTCGCTGACGCCGAGGTCTCACCCGGCGACCTCGTGCTCGACCTCGGGGCGGGGACGGGCGCCCTGACCGCGCCGCTGGTCGCCGCGGGCGCACGGGTGATCGCGGTCGAGATGCACCCGGGTCGCCTCGAAGCGCTCCGCCGCCGTTTCGGCGACGACCCGGTGACGATCGTCCGCGCCGACCTCGCCGACCTGCGCCTGCCGCGCCGCCCGTTCCGCGTGGTCGCCAGCCCTCCGTACGGGGCCACGACCGCGGTGCTCTCGCGGCTGCTCTCCCGCGGGTCGCGCCTGGTGCGGGCCGACCTGGTGGTCGAGCGGGGTGCCGCACGGCGTTGGGTCGAGGGGCGGGCCCCCGGCGCCGGCCGGTGGAGCCGCGGCCACCAGCTCGAGCTCGGGCGCCGGGTGCCGCGATCGGCGTTCCGCCCGCCGCCGCGGGTCGACAGCGTCGTGTTGCGGATCACCCGACGCTGACGGGCGGTGCCGGCCTGCCGCCGCGCCGCATGGCCCGGATCCGGGCCGGCGAGCGACGCGCCGGGTGCCGGTCCGGCGTCGGTCGGTTCACCCGAACCGGCCCGGCGTCGGTC
>JAAYBP010000066.1 GCA_012730075.1 Acidimicrobiales bacterium
GGGTCGTCCACCACGGTCCGCAAGCTACGGGACGCGGCCAACTCCGTCGGGCGGGGCCGCGGGTGCCCGTATCCTGCGGGACGTGTCCGGCCGCTACTTCGTCACCACGCCGATCTACTACGTCAACGACGCGCCCCACCTCGGGCACGCGTACACGACGGTCACGGCCGACGCGCTCGCCCGGTGGCACCGCCTGGTAGGTGACGAGGTCCGCTTCCTCACCGGTACCGACGAGCACGGGCTGAAGATCCAGCGGTCCGCCGACGAGGCGGGCATCACGCCGATCGAGCAGGCCGACTGGGCGTCGGCCCGCTTCCGCGAGGCGTGGGAGCAGCTCGACGTCGCCCCCGACGACTTCATCCGCACCACCGAGGACCGCCACCGAGCCAGCGTGCAGGCGTTCATGCAGCGCATCCACGACAACGGCCACATCTACGCGGCCACCTACGAGGGTTGGTACTGCGTCGCCTGCGAGGCCTACTACGACCCCGACGACCTGGTGCCCGACGACGACGATCCCGCCGGCCCGGGTCGGTGCCCGATCCACCTGCGACCGGTCGAGTTCCTGTCCGAGGAGAACTGGTTCTTCCGACTGTCGGCCTTCGCCGAGACGATCGAGCGCTGGCTGCTGGCCGACCCGTCGCCGGTCCGGCCCGAGGGCAAGCGGAACGAGGCGCTGGGGCTGGTGCGCGGCGGGCTCCAGGACATCTCGATCAGCCGCCGGTCGGTCACGTGGGGCGTGCCGGTCACGTGGGACCCGAGCCAGGTCTTCTACGTGTGGTTCGACGCGCTGATCAACTACGCCACCGCGGTCGGCTACGGCGTCGATCCCGAGCGGTTCGACGACTGGTGGCCGCACGTCCACCACGTGATCGGCAAGGACATCATCCGCTTCCACTGCGTCTACTGGCCCGCGATGCTCGCCGCCGCCGGCGAGGCGCTGCCCCAGCAGGTCGATGTGCACGGCTTCCTGCTGGTCGGCGGGGCGAAGATGAGCAAGACGGCGGCCAACAAGATCCCGCCGATCGAGCTGATCGAGGGCGCGCCGGACAAGGGGTACCCCGCGCTCGGCGTCGACGGAATGCGCCACCACTTCCTACGCCAGCGGTTCGGTCCCGACGGCGACCTGTCGGTCGAGACGATGGTCGGCCGCTACAACTCCGACCTCGCCAACGGGCTCGGCAACCTCCTGGCCCGGGTCACCACCGTCGTCGGGAAGAAGTGCGGCGGCGTCGGTCCCGCGCCCCGACCCGACTCACCGCTCGCCGCGGTCGCCGCCGAGGCGGTCGCCGACACCGTCGCCGCGTGGGAGGCCGTCGCGCCGTCGGAGGCGCTGGACGCGACCTGGCGGCTCGTCGGCGAGACCAACGCGCTCCTCGAGGACACCGAGCCGTGGAAGGCCGATCCCGGCCCGGAGGTCGACGGCGTCCTCGGTGACGCCCTCGAGGCGCTGCGGATCGTCGCGATCCTCGCCGGGCCGGCCCTGACGCGTTCCCCGGCGGAGATCTGGCGTCGCATCGGCCTCGACGGCGACCCCGCCGCGGCGCGGGTGCCCGACGACGTCGCCTGGGGCGGCTACCCGGGTGGCCGTCCCGTCGAGAAGGGCGCGCCGCTGTTCCCGCGCCTGTCGGTCGATGGCTGACGGCGGGGCGGCCGCGCCGCGCTGGACCGACGACCACTGCCACCTGCACCATTCCTCGGGCAGCCACGTCGACCACGACGCGGCGCGGGCGGCCGACGTCGCCGCGGTGGTCGAGGCGTCGGTGGCGGTGGGCGTCGAGCGGATCGTCACCGTCGGCTGCGACGTCGAGGACTCCCGGCGCGCCATCGCGGTCGCCGCCGCCCACCCCGGACGGGTGTGGGCCACCGCCGGGGTGCACCCGCACGAGGCCCGTCATGGCCTCGACGGGCTCGACGAGTTGCTCGGTCGCGACGAGGTGGTGGCGATCGGGGAGTGCGGGCTCGACTACCACTACGACCACTCACCCCGCGAGATCCAGCGCGAGGCGTTCGCCGCCCAGATCGCCCTGGCCCACGCCCACGACCTGCCCCTCGTCATCCACACGCGCCTCGCGTGGGACGACACCTTCGCCATCCTCGATGCCGAGGGCGTCCCGGAGCGCACGGTGTTCCACTGCTTCACCGGCGGTGCGGA
>JAAYBP010000431.1 GCA_012730075.1 Acidimicrobiales bacterium
AGCAGCGCCCGACCGCTGTCGGTGCGGTCGAAGCGCACCTCGACGGTGCGCACCCGGGACAGGTCGATCCCTTCGAAGGCGCTCAACGGCACGCGGACGCCGTTGAGCACGGAGTGGGTCACCCACGACCCGGGCCGTCGGGCGAAGGCGGGCGACCAGTCGCTCACGTCGACGGTCGCCGTGGCTCCGGTCGCATCGACGATGCGGACCGACGCGCCCTGCCGGGCTCGACGGTCGTTGCGGACGTCGGCGGGGAACGCGATGCGGAACCGGATGCCGTCGTAGCTCGTCGCGTCGACACCGGCACCGGGGAACCGCGAGCGGGCCACGGCGGTGGGTTCCACCCAGCCGACGGCGAGCACGGTGGTCGTCCCGATCGCACCCCCGTCGTAGGGGCAGATCGGCGTCGGGTCGTATCCCTCGAAGTACGTGTAGCCGGCTCGACACACGGTTCCGGGGCTGGCGGAGACGGCGGTGAGGGGCCCGCCGAGCGGGTTGAGCCCGGCGGCGTCGGCGTCGGCCCAAGGAGCGATGTCGAGCCGATCGGGGGCGTGGTGGGCGACCGCGTAACGGGCCGAACCCATGGACGCCGGCACGACGGTGACCCCGGTGACGAACGGTTGGAGCGTGGCGTCGTCGAGCAGGTGTCGGCGGAGGAACCCGCCCATGATCGCGGCGCCGGCGGCGGACTGCTCCGGTCCGGTCAGGCGCCCGGGCGTCCCGGCCGAGCACGCCTCGCCCACGGTGCCCGGATAGTCGTAGAACTCGGAGTCGTCGAAGGAACCGGGGCCCTCGGTCCAGACCGTGTTGAAGAAGTTGTGGTTCGCGCCCCAGAGGAGCGTGGTCTGCTTCGGGGCGAGGTCGCCGGGCGTGGCGAAGCGCGAGTCGTCGTAGTAGCCGGCGCCCTGGAGGTCGGACACGTCGCCGTCGCAGTAGGGGAGGACGACCTGGAGCGGCACGCCACCGAGCACCCGTCGCTCGAAGTCGACCGGGGCGAGAGCGCTGACGACGCGGATGGCGTACGGCTGGCTCCGCCGCTGGTTGAGCACCGCCGCGGTCACGGCGCCCTCCCCGCCGCGGGAGTGGCCCATCAGGCCGATGCGCCCGGTGTCGACGTGGCCGACGAAGCGGTCGCCGAACGGACCCGACGTCGCTTCGTTCCACTCGGTCCAGAGCCGCAGGTGCTCGAGGAAGAGGCGGCCCCGGGCGTTCATGCCCTGGTCGGTCGTGTAGCCGTCGACCGCGTTGATGCCGTTGGCGCCGATGCTCGCCACGATCACCCCGTGGCTGGCCAGCAGACGGCCCAGGTCGTCGTAGCCGGCGTAGCTCGGCACCTCGGGGATCGCGGCCGGGCACGGCCACTGCATCGCGTAGTCGTCGTCGGTCGCACACACGACGTGCCGGCCGTGCATCACCACGACGAGCGGGGCCTCGCCGACCAGCGTGGCCGGCGAGTAGACCTTCGCCCGCAACTCGACCGCGCCGGGAAAGCCCTCCGGGAGGAAGGCCTCGTCGCCGAGGTCGTAGGTGAGCTCCTCGACGGGATGGGGTCCCGGCGTGCCCGGGTCGGGGTCGTCGCCCGGGGCCGGCGCGGCGCCCGCGGCCCGCGTGCCCGGTCCCACCGGGGCGAGGGGATCGACGGGGGTGAGTGCGAGCACCGAGCACGCCGCGGCCAGCGAGGCGAGTACGGCGACGGCGCGGATGGCGCGCCGTCCGGGGCTGCGGTGCGCGGGCGTGGGGTGGGCGGGTCGCTTCACGACAGCACCTCCAGCGCTCCGGAGGCGGTGGGTTCGGAACCCTCCCAGGTGATGGTCACCGCGGCTCCGGCGACGATGCCGGCGCCGTCGGTCGTGACCGCGACCATGGCGTCGAGCGTCGGCGTCGGGTTGGCCAGACCGATCTCGACCCCGCCGACGGCGATCGTCGCCCGGGCCGCCCGCACGGGCGCGTCGCCCGGGATGCGCACCCGCCAGACCAGCCGCCCGTCGGGCAGGGTCACCCGGTCGGCCGTCGGGCCGGTCGCCGTGCGGCCCCGCACGGGCACCGGCGCGGCCACCGCGGCCCGGAGCTCCGCTGCATCGAGCCCCTCGACCGGCGACCCGCCCGGATCCTCGGCCGGGCCGGCCGGGTCCGTGGGCGGCACGGTGTCCGGTGCCGCGTCCGTGGCGAGTTCGGCCGCGGTGTCGCGAGCGGCCTCGGCCGTCGGATCACCGCCGCCTCCGGCCACCACCTCCTCGCCCGGGGAGCCGCCGCAGGCGGTCAGCGTGGCCATCGCGCCGACGGTCGTGATCAGCCCGGCGACCAGCGCCCGTCGGACCGCGTTGGGTCGTCCCATCCCGTTCCCTCGTTCCCCGGGCGCGAGGGTCGCCGCCCAGCGGCGTCAGTGTTGCTCCGGTCCTCACGCCGGTCAACGACCTGGGACGATCGTCATCGGAACGTCATGGCCGCCGCCTCGGCGCTCGGGGCACGCCCCCCGTTCCGTGTGCGGGAACCCGTCGTCGACGGTGGCCAAGCGTCCACGGTCGGAGGTGGTGACCGGATTCCGGTGGATCATGGTCACTTCGTGTCCGGTTTGGAGGCGCAGGATCGACCCATGACCGATCAGCAGCGCACCTACCCCGACGGCGTCCCGAGCTGGGTCGACCTCAACACCCCCGATCCCGGCGACTCGCAGGCCTTCTACCGCGGGCTGTTCGGCTGGGATTTCGAGACGGCGACCCCGCCCGGCGTCCCGCCCTACGAGATCGCCACCCTCGGGGGACTCGACGTCGGTGGGCTGGCCCCGACCTCCGACGCGTCGGTCGCGGACGCCGGTCCGGCGTTCTGGGCGACCTATGTCTCGGTCGACGACGCGGACGCCACCGTCGAGCGGGCGGTCGCCGCGGGCGGCAAGGTCGTGTCGTACCCGCAGGGTGGCGGCGACGGCGGCCGCAGCGCCGTCCTGTCCGACCCGGCCGGGGCCGAGATCCGGCTGTGGGAGCCCAAGCGGCGCCTCGGTGCCCAGAAGGTCAACGAGCCGGGGTCGTGGGTGTTCAACCATCTGCGCTCGCCCGGGCCCGACGCCCTCGACTTCTACCGGGCGGTCTGGGGCTGGGAGGACATCGACATGGGCGGCACGACCATGATCCGCCGCCTCGGCTACGGCGCCCACCTCGCCGCCACCGTGAGCCCGCAGATCATGGAGATGATCGCGTCCGTCGGCGCCCCGGCCGAGTTCGCCGACGTGGTGGCGGCCTGGTCGCCGGAGGTTGCCGCCGGTGACCCGTACTGGCACGTGAGCTTCTCGGTCGCCGACCGCGACGTCGCCGCCGCCCGGGCCGTCGAGCTAGGCGCGAGCGTCGAGGACACCGCCGAGACCGAATGGAGCCGCGACGCGACGATCGTCGACCCCCAGGGCGCCCGCCTCACCCTCAGCCAGTTCGTCCCACCGACCTGAGCTGGTCAGGCGCGTTCGAGGATCCCGCGGAGGAGGGCGGCCTGGCCGATGTGCTGGGCGCCATCGTCGACGATGCTCACCAGCCGGACCCCGAGGGTGACCGGCGGGTCCCAACGGGTGTCGACGATGCGGTCGAGCGCGTCGGGGACGAGGGTCGCCAGGAGCCCGTCGGTGCGGAGGCGGACGGCGGTGAAGTAGCCGCGCAGGTCGTCGGCCGTCGCCCGGACCGCCCCGACCTGCTCGGCGGAGTGCCCGTAGCCGGTGTCGCCGACGTCGAGCGGCAGGGCGAGGCGCTCGGCCCACCCGTCGGTCGTCCAGATCTGGTCGGCGTCGAGGAGGTCGGCGACGTGGTCGTCCTCGACGCGGGTCAGGTGCCAGACGAGCCAGGCGATCGTGTTGGCTCCCGGTTCGACCCGGGCGGTCAGGTGGTCGGGGTCGATGCCGTCGAGCACCGCGTCGACGTTCTCGCGCACCCGGGAGTACATGTCGGTGAGGATCTCGGCGACGTCCATCACCCCAGTGTGGCGACGTCATCCTCCCGCCGCGCCGCGACGCTGATGGCGTCCACCCGGCCCAGCCGTGACCTCACGTTCCCGTGACGCTGGCGTCGACGAGGAACGGCTGGGGACGGTCGAGGGCGGCGGCGACCCGTTCCACGGCGGCCTCGGCGCCGACCCCGTTCGCGATCAACCAGGCGATGGCGGCCGCGGGGGTGCGGTTCTCGGCCTGCACGCAGTGGACGAACGGCCGGTGGCCCTCGTCGACGAGGGTGCGCAGGGTGGACGCCAGATCGGTGAGCAGGAACGCCGCGTTGGGGTTGTCGTCGGCGTTGCTGTCGATCAGGCCGAGGACGTGGTGCTCGGCGGGCGGTCGCACCTCGGCGGTGCCCATCCGGCAGAGGGACACGACGACGTCGGCATCGGTCGCGATCGCCCGGTCGAGGGCGTGGACGTTGCCGAAGCGCACCTCCTCGACGTCGACCAGCAGCGGACGCGCGGGGAAGTGCTGCTCGTAGTGGTCACGGAGAGACGGCACTCCCGGCCAGCCCTGCTGATCGGGACGCCCGCCGTCGTGGGCGAGACGAGCGAGGCGCTCGAGGTCGGCGGCCCGCTCGACGGGTGCGTCGTACGTGCGTCGCCCGTGGACGACGCGGCGCCACGCCAACGGCACCGCCGTCGCACCCCAGCGGGCCCCGAGCAGCGACCCGGCGATGGCCGCCACGGTGTCGGTGTCGCCGCCGCAGCGGACCGCCCGGTCGAGCGCCCGTTGCAGGTGCACGCACGAGGGTTCGTCGTCGGGGGCCGGCGTGGAGCAGATCGACGCCAGCGCCGCCTGGAACGCGTGCACCACCCAGCCGTTCTCGACGAACTGTCGTGGATCGGCGGTGGTGGCCTCGTCGATCCGCTCCCGCCACGTCGCCCGCCGCGCCGCGGGGATGTGCACCAGCGCGTCGCGAAGCGGACCGGCCCAGTCGTGCGCCTCGGCCGAGCCCGGCGCCTGGCGGACCGTCGCGTCGATCGCCACCGACCACAGAACGCACGCGTCGACGCAGTCGTCGGTGGCGTGGGTCAGGGCCGACACCCGGGCGGCCAGCTCGGCGATCGCCGCCGGATCGCCCGGGTGGGCGAGCGCCACCGGGCCGGTGCGCATGAGCGATCCGTTGCCCGCCGCGCCCGGGTTCCGCTCGGCGTCGTCGGCCGCGGCGACGGCGAGCGGGCGCTCGTCGGACAGCGCCCGGCGGGTCTGGTTGCCGACGTCCGCGGGATCCGACGCGAACCACGCCCGGAACCCGACCTCGATCGCCGGCAGCGGGTCGGTGTCGCCGTCGGCGATCGGGGCGAGGATCGCGAGGGCGAGCTGTGTGTCGTCGGTCCACTCGCCCGGCGCCCAGTCGAACGCGCCGCCGCCCTTCATGTGGACGTCCACCTCCGTCCCCAGCGACGGCCCGAACTCGTAGCCGGCGCCCAGCGCGTCACCGCACGCCGAAGCCACGACCACCCCGGCCGCGCGGTCGGCCCTCACCGCCTCGGGTGCGGCCGCCGACACCCCTCGTGCGCGGCCGGTCCCGCCGTCCGGATCGTGCTTCGGATGATGGCTTCGAGTGTTCACGGTCGTCCCTCCCATCGCTCATCATGCACGCGGGGTACGACAGCCAGCCCCGGCGCGGGCGGGCGGGCGGCGGAAGTTCGTCCGCGTGTGGATGTGGTCGGCGCGATCAGCCGCCCCACCGGTCGGAGGGTGTGGCAAGGTGCGAGCACGGGTCGATCCTCGGGGGGGGCAAGTGCAGAAGCGGATGCGACTTCGGCGCGACGACCGGTGCATCGGATGCGGGCTCGCCCTGCCCGCTGGGATCGAGGCCTATTGGTGCCGCACCGAGCGGGTCGTCCGCTGCCTCGGCTGCGGGGCACCCATCGACGCGTCGACCGTCGCGGGGGCCGACGGCGTCGACCCGACCGCGGGGCCACCGAGCCAGTCGTCGCCCGCGCCACCCGTCCCGAGGTCGCCTGTCCCAGGATCGTCCGTCCCGGCTGCGCCCGTGCGCGATGTCGCCGGTCGGTCGGCGGAGCAGGAGTTCCACCGGCGGGCCGGGAGGGAACTCGACGCTCAACGAGCGAGGGCCGACGCGGATCGGGCCTGGCGGGAACAGGTCGTGGTCGAACGGCCGATCATCGGACGCCTACAGGCGGCGGTCACACCGAAGCCCACGGTGGGCGAACTGTCCCAGTCGACGATCGCCTGGAAGGTCGGGGCCGAGGGCGAGGCCCGGGTGGCCGAGGTGTTGGCCCAGGCGCCGGGCGTCGAGGTGCTCCACGACCGGAGGATCCCGGGCTCGCGGGCCAACATCGACCACATCGCCGTCGGTCCGGGCGGGGTGTTCGTGATCGACGCCAAGAAGTACAAGGAGGGCTCGCTCGTCGAGATCCGCGACAAGGGCGGTCTCCTGCGCCGCGACCTCCGCCTCTACGTCGGCGGTCGCGACCGATCGAAGCTCGTCGACGGTGTACGTGGTCAGGTCGACGTCGTGCGGACCGCGCTCGGACCGGAGATGGGTCGGGTTCCGGTCGTCGGGGTCCTGTGCTTCGTGGGCGCGACCTGGGGGTTTCCCGCTCGGCCGAGGACGGTCGACGGCGTGACCGCGGTGTGGCCCAAGCGGTTGCCGAAGCTCGTGGCGGGTAGCCGGGGCCCGGGTCTCGACGTGGTTCGTGTCGCCGCGTACCTGCGCGCGGTGCTGCCACCGGCCGCACGGAGCTGACGCCGAGGGCGAGCTCCACCGTCGGCACCAGTTGGGGTGGCGGTCAGTCGGACCAGAGGGGTGGGAGGTGGTCGAGCTGGGCGAGGAGCTCGTCCGCGGTGAAGCGGGGGCGGACGATCGGCCACCAGCGGTCCGATGTCTCCGGCTTCGTCGGATCGACGAGGCGGACCCGGGCGAACTTCGGGTGCTCCACCCCGTCGCCGTCGACCCGCGTGTAGTGGAGGATCCCGCAGTTCACGATGGCGTGATGGCCCTCGTCGTCCTGGTCGAGCCACTGCTGGATCGTGAGCTTCTCGAGCCGGAACCGGAACGCCCACATCGTGTCCTCGTGGGTCACGCAGACCACCCGCTGCCCCGGCATCTCCCGGGCGAGGGTGGCGAGGACGGCCCGCACCCGTAGGTCGACGTCGGGCGTGCTCTCGCCGCACTCGGGTCGCCACAGGAACTTGTTCCGCTGCTTCTGGGCGGTCGAGTACGGGAACTGCTCGGCCTGCTCGTCCTTGTCGAGGCCCGACCAGTTGCCCCAGTCGCGCTCGCGCAGCAACGGATCGAGCTGCCACCCGGCGTCGGGGATAGCCAACCGGGCCGCCGTCTCCCTCGTGCGCGCGTAGGGGGAGCAGTAGTGGCGGTCGAACGACTCGACGCCCTCGGCCTGCATCCACCCCCGGATCCACTCGCCAGCGGCGTCGGCCTGACCCCGTCCCCGCTCGGTCAGTCGCCAGTCGGACGGGTCGCGCTCGGCGTACTCCGGGGTGCGGTACCGGTTCTCACCACCCTCCTGCTTGACGCGCTTGTCGACCTCCATGGCGAAGTTGCCCTCGCTATGGCCGTGGCGGACCAGGAGCAGGTCGCGCGGCATCCCCTCCGTTGGCTCACGATCGCCCATCCCCGCATCGTGCCACGGGGGTACGACACCCGGCGCTGCGACACCCGTGCTGCGACACCCGGTGCCGGGGTCGATCTGTGGTGCGGCCTGGGCGGGGTGCGGTCGGTGGCGGGGTCGGTGGCGTTGTGGTTCTGCGCGTTGAGGGGACGTGGGTGTCTCGGTGGGCGCGTAGTAGCGGTGCGGCCGGTCTCGTCGAGGAGGTTTCGAAGATTCTTGGGGTTTGGGGTTTCCGTCTCAGGGTGGGAGGGGTACACATGTTCGTATGACGGTGACGGACCCGGCGGACGACGTGCACGAGCGGCCCGCGTGGATGAGCGACATCGAACATCGCGTGTCCTGCGCGGCGGGGGTTCGCAACGCGGCGGACGGGGCGTTGGTCGCGTTGGCGGTGGAGGTGCTCGTCGATGGGCGGTGGGAGGTGGACGGGATCCACTCCCCGGTGCACTGGTTCATGTGGCGAGCCGGTC